>NZ_JAOPKC010000017.1:0-62772 GCF_025517535.1 Halapricum hydrolyticum | reverse complement strand
GACCCCTGTCTGGGAGGAACAGATGGGGTCGATTGCGACGCACGTCAACGCCGTCCTCGCCCGCGAGCAATCCCCACGGGCTGGCCTCGAATCGCTGGCGGCCGAACTCCAGCGTACCGAACAGAACGCCTGATAGTGATTACTGTAACGATTTACCGGTACGACCGCACTACTTCGTGCGGTCGACCCGGAACAGACGTACAGTAATCACTATGACTCCCCCGGAGTCACGGTCAGGGGACCGTCTCCGTCCCGCTTGTAAAGGCAGCTCGGTGGTCAATGGGCAATGCAATCTTACCAGTTGGTTCACTCGATATCGACTGGAATCTATACCCTGTGAATAGTTCTATGACCCCTGGTCAATATCTGGACGGTCGCGTTCGTCGACCGGCTTTTCTGTTCGCCTTTCGAACCACTGGCCATGCCGACGATTTCGATCGAGACGACCGAACGATCGGACGTGCTGGACATGACCGAGGACGTTTCACGGGCGATTCCCGACGACGCCGACGGGATCGCGACGGTGTTCGCGAGACACACGACTGCCGGGGTCACCGTCAACGAGGCCGAGTCACGACTACTTGAGGATCTGGCCAACGCGCTGGACGGGCTGGTTCCCGACGCGGGCTGGGCGCACGACGAGATCGACAACAACGCCGACGGACACGTGCGAGCGATGCTCGTGGGGCCGAGCGTGACCGTGCCGGTCAGCGACGGCCAGCCGGATCTGGGCACCTGGCAGTCGATCCTGTTCGTGGAGTGTGACGGACCGCGAACCCGGACGATCCAGGTCGAAACCGTCGACGGGTAGCGGGTCGGTATCGTCGACCGGGGGTCTGTCTGTGGTTCGGCCGTCCGACTGGTCCGCCACAGCGGTAAGGTAGCTGCAGTCCACAGGAGAAGCCATGACCGAGACGGCACTCGTCTGGTTTCGCCGCGACCTGCGCGTTCACGATAACCCGACACTTCGACAGGCGACCGCCGAGAACGACTGCGTCGTCCCGCTGTACACGTTCGACACCCGGCAGTTTGGGCAGTCGAGTCGATGGATCGACGAACGACGGGTCGGCACCCTTCGGGCACAGTTCGTTCGCGAAAGCGTCCGCGACCTCCGGGAGCGACTGAACGACCGCGGCGGGTCGCTGCTCGTCCGCCGCGGTGACCCTCGCTCGGTCCTACCCGAAGCCGCCGAGTCTGTCGACGCCGACGTCGTCCACGCCCAGCGGCTCCCAGTACCCGAAGAGCGCGAGACCGAAGCGGCCGTCGGGGACGCCCTCGACTCGCGCGGTATCGATCTGGCGACCCACTGGACGCACACGCTGCACGCGATCGAGGACCTGCCGATGGCCGTCGAGAACGTTCAGGACACCTTCACGCCCTGGAAAGACAGCGTCGAGGCGAACTCTCAGGTCCGCGATCCGCTGGGTCCGCCCGCGTCGGTTCCGACGCCCGATCTCGAGGGGACTCCGATCCCGACGCTTGCCGAGTTAGGGGACGACGAGCCGGACCAACCTGCCGACGATTCGCCCATGCCGGTCTCCGGTGGGGAGTCGGCCGCCCTGGAGCGACTGCAGACCTACATATTCGAGCGCGATCGCCTCCGGGAGTACCGCGAGACGCGCAACGGACTGCTCGGGATGGACTTCTCCTCGAAGTTCTCGCCGTGGCTGGCCCAGGGATGTCTCTCGCCGCGACGGGTCAAGCAGGCCGTCGATCGGTACGAAAGCGAGCGGGTCGCAAACGACTCGACCTACTGGCTGCTGTTCGAGTTGCGCTGGCGGGACTTCTTCCAGTTCCAGTTCGCGAAACACGGCGAGGCGTATTTCCGGTCCGGCGGGATCCAGAGCCGGGAGGTCGCCTGGAATCGCGATGAGACTGCCTTCCGGCGGTGGACAGACGGTGAGACCGGCTTCCCGTTCGTCGACGCGGCCATGCGAGAGTTGCGCGCGACGGGCTATCAGAGCAACCGCGCCCGCCAGAACGCTGCGTCGTTTCTGGCCAACACGCTCCGGATCGACTGGCGCTGGGGGGCCGCCTACTACGAATCGCGGCTGCTCGATTACGACGTCGCCTCGAACTACGGCAACTGGGCGTACGTCGCCGGCGTCGGCACCGATTCGCGCGACCGGGCGTTCGACGTGCTCTGGCAAGCACACAACTACGACCCCGACGCCGAGTACGTCCGTCGCTGGGTGCCTGAACTCTCGAAACTCCCGCCCCGGTACGCTCACGAACCCTGGCGGATGGATATCGACGAACAGGCACGCTACGGCGTCGAACTCGGCGTCGACTACCCCGAGCCGATGGTCGACCCGACTGCCCACTTCGAGGGTCCCTCATCGTAGCCGTCTGCGGTCGCTTTTCGGCGCTGTCCGATGCCAGAGCCCGGTCACTCCGCGTAGATGTCCTCGACCTGCCCGTTGAATCGCTGGAGGATCGTCCGTCGCTTCTTCTTCATCGAGGGCGTCAACAGCTCGTTGTCGGGCGTCCACTCCTCGGGCGTGAGTCGGAACTGCTTGACCTGTTCGACCGGTTCGAGCCGCTGGTTGACGCGCTCGACCTCCTCGCCGATCCACTCGCGGACGCGTTCGTCCTGGCAGAGCTGTTCACGGTCGTCCGGCAGGTCGATCCCCTCCCGGTCGGCCCACTTCTCGAGCCGCTCGAAGTTCGGTGCGATGAGTGCGCTGACGAACTTCTGGCCGTCGCCGACGGCCATGATCTGCTCGATCCGATCGCTGGTGGCGAACTCGTCTTCGATCCGGCCCGGTGCGACGTTCTTGCCCGTATCGAGCACGAGGATCTGTTTCATCCGGTCGCGATAGATCAGATACCCGTCTGCCGTCTGTTCGATGATGTCGCCCGTCCGGAACCACCCGTCGTCGGTGAACACTCGCTCGGTGTCCTCGGGCTGCTCCCAGTAACCGGGGTAGACGTTCGGGCCTTTGACCTGTAGCTCGCCGACTTCGCCCTCGGCGTCCGGGAACTCCTCTTCGGTGACCAGTTCCGTGTCCAGACGCGTCTCCACGTCGGCGACTGGCGGCCCGAGCGTCCCGGGCCGGACGTCCTCGGGAGGATTGACGGACACGACCGGGGACGTTTCGGTCAGTCCGTACCCTTCCAGGATCGGGAGCCCCATCCCGACGAACAGTTCGGCCAGTTCGGTGCTGAGGCTCCCGCCGCCGCTGACCATGAACTCGATGTTGCCGCCGAGCCGACTCCGAACGCTCTCGTAAACCAGATAGTCCGCCAGCCTGCGTTTGGCCCGGAGCAACGGCCCCGGCGGGTCCGCCCGGGCATAGGAGCGGGCGACGTCGACCGACCACTCGAAGATTCGCTGTTTGGTCGCCGTCTCGCCCGCCGTATCCCGCATCCGATCGAAGATCCGCTCGTAGATCCGCGGGACGCTCGTCCCGGTCTGTGGCCGGATCTTGTTGATGTCCTCCGGGATGGTGTCCGGGCTCTCGGCGTACCCGACGGTCGCGCCCGAGGCGAACATGAGGAAGTGACCCGCTGTCCGCTCGAAGACGTGCGCCAGCGGGAGAAAGGAGATGGTCCGCGTGCCGCTGTCCAGAGTGGGGGCGTCCGCGGGCTTGTCTGGCCGCGGCCCGATCCGCTTTCGGGTCTGGTTGACGTTCGACCGCAGGTTCCAGTGAGTGAGTTTCACGCCCTTGGGTTTGCCCGTCGTTCCCGAGGTGTAGATCAGCGTCGCCAGGTCTTCGGGGTCGCGGTCCTCCAGCCAGCCCCGGTAGGTGGACTCCTCGAACGCGTCCGCACCGAGGCGTGCGACCTCGCCGAGCGTATAGATGTCTTCGCGGTCGCCGTGGCCGTAGATCTCGTCCATGGCGACGATGAACTCCAGATCGAGTTCGTCTTCGACCTCCAGCACGCGATCGAGCAGGTCGCCGTTCTCGACGACGACACCGACGGCGTCGGGATCTCCCAGCAGGTACCCGACCTGCTGTGGCGAGGACTCGGTGTAGACGGTCGTGACGACCCCGCCCGCCGCGAGCAGCGCGAAGTCGGTGTGAGCCCACTCCATGCGCGTGTTCGCGAAGATGCCGACTCGGTCGTCGCCGCGCACCCCGAGTTCGCGAAACCCGGCCGCCAGGTGGCGGACGATCTCGCGCATCTCCGCGTACGACAGCGCCCGGTAGCGGCCCGACTCGGTGCCCGGCGTCTCGGTCGCCGGTAGCGTCCGCTCGTAACAGCCCGTCTTGTACAGCTGTGCGTCCTGCATCGCGTTGCGCTCTGCCGCCCCCTCGAACATCTCCGCGAGCGTGTCCCGCCCGATTACCTCGTCGGTGTGCTCGCGCTCCGCGTCACGCCAGCTTGCCGTGCCCATGACCGGCCGTTCGTTTCCTTTATGAATAATAACAATGAAAGGGGCAATCGAGGATTTGAGGAGTGAGCTACCGATTCAGCAACTCGTCGATCGAAACCGACTCGGGAACCGATATACAGGGGGAACGTATACACATCGACAATGACCACGGACACAGGCTGGTTCGAAGGCGTCGATCCCGACGACCTCGACGCTCGCGACGCGATCGAGAATGGGACCGCCGAATCGCCGGCGGCGTGGCCCGACAGAGCGGTCGAGTCGGGCTTCGCCGAGGACGAGGACGACTATTACGACAAACTGCGCGAAGCGACCATCGAAACCGCTCGCGAGGCCGTCGCCGAGCGCGAGCGCGCCGACGATCAGCAACTTGTTCACGCCGTCCGGGCCATGGACGACTGTGAACGCACCGCGAACGAGCTGGCCGAACGGGTCGCCGAGTGGGGCGGCAGTCGGATCAGTGAGACCGGCGGGGGTGTCGCCTTCGCCCGTGAAATCGCCGACCGAGAACCCGATAGCGACCTCGACGAGCAACTGCGCGCCCTCGCCGAGCAGGTGGTCAGTCTCGACGAACGGGCCACGGAGCTCCGGACGTCGATCGAGCGGTTCGCTCCGGAGGTCGCGCCGAACCTCGCGTCGATGGCCGGACCGGTGCTCGCGGCGCGACTGATCGCGCTCTCCGGCGGGCTGAAACAGCTGGCACGCTCGACCAGCGGCACGGTCCAGGTGCTGGGTGCCGAGGACGCGCTGTTCGCCCACCTCCGGGGGAACGCCCCCTCGCCGAAACACGGGGTCATCTACACCCACGAGTACGTCCGCGGGACCGACCCCGACCACCGCGGCTCGGCGGCCCGGGCCCTGGCGGGCAAACTGACGCTCGCGGCCCGCGTCGACTACTACAGCGGCGAGCGCCGACCCGAACTCGAAGCCGAACTCGACGACCGCATCGAGACGATCCGCACGCGGGGTGAGAGCGAATGAGCCTCCCCGAGGGCGTCCAGCGCCGTTCGTTCGACGGCCAGGAGTCGCTCGCGACACGGGGGCCGCAGGTCTCCGAGGAGCCGATCGTCGACGGGTGGCGACGCTGGGATCCCGACCGGTCGAAGGTCGGCGCGATGTTCGAGCACGGCCTGGATCACGGCCTCGACGGCGGCGAGCGCGTCCTGTATCTCGGGGCCGCCAGCGGGACGACGGCAAGTCATGTCGCCGACTTCGCCGGTCCGACCTACGCCGTCGAGTTCGCTCCGCGACCGACCCGCGATCTGATCGAGGTCGCCGCCGACCGCGAGCGGCTGTTCCCGCTGTTGAAAGACGCCCGCAAACCCGAGACCTACGCCCACGTCGTCGAACCGGTCGAGGTAGTGATCCAGGACGTCGCCACGCGCGGCCAGGCCGAGGTCGCGCTCGCGAACCGGCAGTTCCTGGAACGCGATGGCCGCCTGCTCATGGCGATCAAAGCCCGCAGTGAGGACGTCACGGCCGATCCCGAAGCCGTCTTCGAGGACGTCTGTGAGACCCTCGAATCGAGCTATGAGATCCTCGATCGGGCGCGTCTGGAGCCGTATCACGACGACCATCTGGGCCTGATCGCGACCCCGCGGCAATAACCCAGTAGTAACGGGAAGGTTTTAGCGGGCCGAAACCAAACGCGTGGTAGCGATGGATACGGGCACGGAGTCGCCGTTTACCCGCCTGGGAACGCTGGGTATCGAGGAGGAGTTCTACGTCGTCGACGATGCGGGCCGGCCGACTGCTGGGTCGGACGAACTGATCTACGAGTCCGACCCGCCCGCTGTGCTCGAGGACCGAATCGATCACGAACTCTTCAAGACTGTCATCGAAACCCGGACGCGGCTCATCGAGGATCCGGGGAACGCACGGGACGCTGTCCTCGAGGTGCGAAACGCGCTGCTCGACCACGCTCGTGATCACGGGTTCGGTATCGCAGGTGCAGGACTGCATCCGCTAGCGAAGTGGCGCGAACTCGAACACGCTGAGAAGCCACGCTACCGCAAGCAACTGGATCGGATCCAGTATCCACAGCACCGTAACACGACCGCCGGTGTGCACGTCCACGTCGGCGTCGACGACGGCGAGAAGGCCATGTGGATCGCCAACGAGGTTCGATGGTATCTTCCCATCGTGCTGGCACTGTCGGCCAACTCGCCGTACTGGAACGGGTACGACACGGGACTTGCCTCCGCGCGGGCGAAGATCTTCGAGGGACTGCCCAACACCGGGATGCCGACGGCCTTCGATTCGATCGAGGACTACCGGACGTTCGAAGGGCGGATGCTGGAGACGGATTCGATCAGCGATCGCGGCGAACTCTGGTTCGACGTGCGACCGCACACCGAATACGGCACCGTCGAGATCCGCGCGCCGGACGGCCAGGCCGATCCGGACCGAACGATGGCGTTCGTCGAGTACGCCCGAGCGCTCGTGCTCGACCTGGCTGCCCGGTACGAGGACGGCGAATCCGGCACGGACCTACGGCGCGAACTGCTCGACGAAAACAAGTGGCGGGCGATCCGTCATGGTCACGACGCCTCTTTTATCGCCCGCGATGGCGATGGGACGGTCAGCCTCGAAGAGGTCGTCTCCCGGGAGGCCGACCGGCTCGGCGTCGACGGCATCCGCGAGATCTACGAGGGCGAAAGCGGTGCACAACGGCAGCGACGCCTCCGAGACGAGGAGGGCGTCGACGCGCTCTGTGAGTCACTGCGCCTCCGAGAGCGGTGACAGCAACGGCGTGTCAGCCAAGGGTTTTTATCCGGGAGTCGCTTTTGTCCTCGTAGAAACGACGAATGTCACCAGACGATACCACAGACGACGAGCAGACTGACGCAACGGACGGAGAAGCGGTCGACGTAGAAACCGAAGACACGGAAGACGGCGGCGAGGCCGTCGAAGTCACGGTCGAGGACGACGGGAGCGTCCGCGATCGGCTCGAAGAGGAAGCCGACCGGGCTGTAGAGGAGTTCGACGACCGGCTGGTCGACCTGCTCGCGTGGGTGCTCGACACCGAGACGCGCGCGCGGATCTACGTCCACCTCCGCCAGCATCCCCACAGCACGAGCGAGGAGATCGCCGAGGGGACCGGTCTGTATCCGAGCACGGTCCGGGAGGCGCTGGCAGAACTCCACGAGGAAGAGAAAGTCACGCGGCGCAAACGCGAGAGCGGCGGTGCGGGCAACAACCCCTACGAGTACAGCGCGATGGCCCCGAGTGACCTCGTCTCGGACGTCGTCGACGACGTGCAGGAGCAACTCAACACCGTGTTCAACCTCGATTCACACCTCGGTGAGAGCGAGGACGAAACAGAGGAACCCGTGACGATCTCGGTCGAGGACGCGAGCGAGGACGGCGAGGAGTAACGCGGACGGCCACGACGTTTCATCCGACCTGACTACTGTCGCTCGTGTCCGGACGGCCCGCCCCGGTGACGTTCGCGCCCGGATTCCATCCCGGAGCGCATAAACGCCGCGAGAATTCGACCAATGCTGGAGTCGCCGGTCCACAGCGCCTCTTCTTCGACCGGCGAGGAATCTGTCTCGGCGGCCAGCAGGACCGTCCGGTCGTCGACCATGAGCGCGCGGCCGGCGAAGTCCGCCGGGTTGTCCTCCGACATGACGAACACGTCGATTTCGGTGCCAGCAAACCGGTCGCGCAGCGACGGTTCGGCCGTGACGACGGTCACAGAGACGCCCGAACTGGCGGCGTCCCGAAGCGCCGTCGCGATAGTCTCGGCCAACGACTCGGCGGTCGGCGAGACGAAGACCACCGTCGAGTCAGCGTCGGCGACGAGCGTCGCGATCCGATCGTCGATCGGCCGTCTGCCCCGCAGCGTCGCGACGTCGCCACCGGTCGGTGAGCGGTCGCTGGCGCGGAGTTCCTCGAGGGTGTCGAACGCGCGAGTCGTCTCGCGTTCGAGCCGTTCGGTGAGCAGTTGCCGGGCAGTCGAGAGCTCGACCGGCCTGTAGGTCTTCGGCGAGGACTCGATGACCTCCAGCAGGCCGCGCTCGGCCAGATCGTCGGCGGCCCCGTAGACTTGCGACCGCGGCACTTCGGAGTGGCGACTCACCCCCTGGGCAGTCCCTCCCCCGAGTCGCTGGAGCGTGACGAACACCTGCGCCTCGTAGTTCGACAGCCCCAGCGTCTCCAGCGCCTCGGCTGCCTCGCGTTCGCTCATTGCCGTCGCGTTGTCCCGGCTCATGTTTGGTTCTTTCCGATGTCCAGCTCCCGCGTTATCACCGTGCCCGCTCGCTCCGGCTGTCGCACACGACTGGCTGCAAATATAGTAGGAATCTACAAACACTTAAGTTGATCGTGGCTACTGGACACGTATGAGCAGCCAGAACCCGCGAGGAGCGAGGATCTAAAATGGCCGGGTCGATCTCGCGTCGGTACGCGAACTGGATCGCGGCCCACAGCAAAGCCGTCGTGTTCGCCGTGATCGTGCTGACGGTCGTCGTCGCGGCCGGTGCCGCGCTCGGGGGCGCCGGAAGTTCGGGTGTCGGCCAGTTCGAGATCGACTCGCCCGAGACGGAGGCCCAGGAGTTCGTCCAGAACAATTACGGGGACGACGACGGCGTGGTCGCACAGATCGTCGTCCGCAACGAGAGCGGTGACGTCCTCACGCGGGAGTCGCTTCTGGAGGGGCTGTATCTCCAGCGCGAGGTCAGAGACGACGAGAATCTGAACGCGACGCTGTCCGGGCAGGGAATGGTCGGCATCGAGAACGTCGTCGCGACCGCCGCCGTCCACGCCGACTCCGAAAGCGGCCAGCCGCCGACGGGAACGCCGTCGCTTGACCGTCAGATCGCGGCCCTCGAAGGGCTCGATCAGGCGGCGTTCGAGCAACTGCTCGCGCAAGTGCTCGACCCGAATGCCGAGCTGCCCGGCGAGCAGGATCCGTACGCTTTCCTGCCCCGGAGCTACGACCCGGGCGACACGAGCGCTGAGGCGCGGCTGACGCTGCTGCTGCAGGTCGACGACAGCGGTCCCGACGAGAACCCGCAGGCTGCCTACGACGCACAGGTCGAGATCGCCGACCTGCTCGACCAGCGCTTCGAGGACGCGTTCGTCTTCGGGCAGGGGATCCAGGACGACGCCTCGACGCGCGCGATCGGCGACAGCTTCGCCATCATCACGCCGTTCGCGCTCGCGCTGATCGTCTTCGTCCTCGGAATTACCTACCGGGATCTGCTGGATATCCTGCTGGCGTTCGTCGGCATCGCGGTCGTGATGGCCTGGCTTTCGGGGATCATGGGCTGGCTCGCGATCCCGATGAACGTCATCCTCATCGCCGTCCCCTTCCTCTTGATAGGGCTGAGCATCGACTACGCGTTACACGTCGTCATGCGCTATCGCGAAGCGCGCCGGGGAACGCTCGACGTCCAGAACGGCGACGGGAGCAGCCTCTCTGTCCGGGCGGCGATGGCACTCGGGTTCGGCAGCGTCGTTCTCGCGCTGGCGGCGGCGACCGTCTCGACAGGCGTGGGCTTTTTCTCGAACATCGTCAGCCCGCTCCCCGCGATTCAGGACTTCGCGGTCCTCAGCGCGGGCGGCATCTTCGCGACCTTCGTTGCCTTCGGCGTGTTCCTGCCGGCGCTGAAGGTCGAGGTCGACTCGTTCGTCGAGAACCGGCTCGGCCGAAGTCGAGACAAACCGGCGTTCGGCGTCGAGAGCGGGCTCGCTCATACAGTGCTCGAACGGCTGGGGGCACTGACCACGCGTGCGCCCGTCGCGATCGTCGTCGTCGCGCTCCTGCTCGCGGCCGGGGGCGGTTACGGCGCGACGACCATCGATACGGAATTCAACGAGGCAGACTTCCTGCCCCGGGACGCCCCGGACTGGGCCGGATACCTGCCCGGACCGCTGGAACCGGATACGTACACGATCGCCGACGATTTCGAGTATCTCAGCGACAACTTCCGGCTGCGGGGTGAGGGGGGCCAGTCCCAGATACTGATACGCGGCGACGTGACCGACGGCGCCGTCCTCGCTGCGATGGATGACGCTGGCACCGGCGTCGATCCGGACAGTGCTATCCAGCTCCGGCCAGGCGGCACAGCGGCCATCGAGGGGCCACACACGGTCATTCGTGCGGTGGCCGACGACGACGAGGCGTTCGCCGCGCTGGTCGATCAGTACGACACGGACGGCGACGGGTTGCCTGACGAAAACGTCGCCGAGGTCTACGCGGCACTGTTCGACGCCGACGAGCAGGCTGTGAGCGAGGTCCTGAGTCGCGACGAGGACGGGACCGTCACGTCTGTACGTCTCTTGCTGTCGGTTCGGTCCAGCGAATCGGCCCAGACCATCGCCGAGGACACGCGCACGTTCGCAACGCAGATCGAGCGCGGCGCTGTCGACGCCAGCGGCGGCGCGGCCGAGATTACGGCCGTGGCGACCGGCGGGACCGTCACGACGGCAGTCATCCAGGACGCGTTACTGGAGACGCTGATCGAGGCCTTTGCGGTAACGCTCGTGGTCATCTTGCTGTTCCTGACGGCGCTGTTCCGCGTCCGGTACGGCTCGTGGTCGCTGGGGCCCGTGGCGCTCCTGCCGGTCGTGGTGGCGCTGGCTTGGCTTCTCGGGGCGATGTCGGTACTCGGCGTGTCGTTCAACAGCGAGACGGCAGTGATCACGAGCCTCGCGATCGGGCTCGGCGTCGACTACAGTATCCACGCGAGCGAGCGATTCATGGCCGAACGCGAACGCGCCGGAAGCCTCGCGTCCGCACTGAACCGGACGATCACCGGCACTGGTGGAGCACTCCTGGCCAGTGCCGCGACGACTGCGGCGGCCTTCGGCGTGCTCGCCTTTGCCCTCTCGCCGCCGCTACAGCGGTTCGGAATCGTCACAGGACTGGCGATCATCTTCGCGTTCGTCGCCGTGGTCACGATGTTACCGGGCTTGCTCGTTGTGCGCGAGCGGTCGCTCCCGGACTGACGTTACGAGCACGCGGTCGAGTCGCTCCGGAAGATTCTGTTGAGGTGGTGCGTTCGCAATCGTTGCGGGTGTCGCGCTGGCTACCGGCGCGACCGGCTGGTACGCGGCGATGAGCCTGGATGCGGGCCCGGTCGTGTCGCTGTCGGCGTCGGTGTTCGCGGTCGTGCTCGCCGAGACGGTCGGGACCGCGACCGTGATGCTCTGGAGAGTGGAGATTCGCGACCATCTCGGCGCGTAGAGGATCTCGACATCCCCTCAATATTAGGCAGTGCCGCTTTCACCCTCGCACATGACGACTCCTGAAAGCGTCCAGTCGCTGATCGACCAGTTACACGAGCAAGCCGAGATGGATCTTCCGGACGAAGAGACGCCTGACGTGGGCATCGTGATGGGCAGCGACTCGGACCTGCCGACAATGGCCGGCGGCAAGGGCAAACGACCCGGTGCGTACGCCGCCCTCGCTGAGGAACTCGGCTTCGAGGAGCAAACCGACTACACGGACGCCCCCGAGGCGCGGTTCACGTTCGAGACGTTCGTCGTCTCCGCCCATCGCACGCCCGAACTGATGTACGCCTACGCCGAGACCGCGGAGGACCGTGGCCTGGACGTGATCATCGCGGGAGCGGGCGGCAAGTCCGCGGACCTGCCGAACATGACCGCCTCGATCGCCTATCCGCTGCCCGTGATCGGTGTGCCGGTCCAGGAGAAGTCCGTCGACAGCGTCATCGGCATGCCACAGGGCGCCCCGATCACCGCGGTCGACGCAGGCAAGTCGTTCAACGCCGCGCTGAGCGCCGTCCAGATCCTCTCGCGACAGCATCCCGAACTCCGCGAACGGCTCGTGGACTATCACCGAGACCTGCAGCAAAGCGTCGGTGAGGTTTCCCGGAACCTGCACGAACTCGGGACGCCGGGGTTCAAGACGGAGTACTGGAAGGAGTAACCGCGAGCGAAGCGAGCGGGTTTTTCGCCCACGTTTTTCGACGAGCGGTACCCGCAGCGTCGCGAGCAGAAGCGAAGCGATCAGCGAGCAGAGCGAGGATACCCGAGGAGGAAAAGATTGATGTACACGAGCTCGGGACGCCGGGGTTCAAGACGGAGCACTGAGAGACGTGACGACGAGCGAGAAACGGTCAGCGTTGCCGAAAACGGCAACACTGAATCCTTATATGCAACCGCTCCCAAGCGGTGATCAGGAGTCTTATGAGCAATCCGTGGATCGCGATCGGCGCGCTGGCGGCAGTGGCGATTCTCATCCCGGTGGCGATGATAGTCGTCTCGGCATTGCTTCGTCCGCGCGTCCCAGAACTGAGCAAACGCGCCACGTACGAGAGCGGGGAGATCCCGACGGGCGGCACGCGCATTCGATTCAACATCCAGTACTACATGGTTGCGCTGCTGTTCGTGGTCTTCGACATCGAGACCGTCCTGATCTTCCCCTGGACTGTCATCTATAACGACGCTGTCCAGGCTGTCGGGATGACACGAGCGCTCGTTCCGATGCTCGTGTTCATCGGAATTCTCGTCGTGGGCCTCGGCTGGGCGTGGCGCAACGGCGCAGTCCGGTGGGTGCGGAGCCCGCGGGCACAGCGTCAGAAGGTCGAACGGTAACCATGAGTAGTGAACAGACACCACAGGGAGACGGTACAGGCGGGAAATCAACCCAGGAAGCGCGGATGGGCGAGGGAGTCGACGATCGGTTCAACTCGAAGTTGCGCGATGCCTTCGGCACGTCGCCGTTCATCCTCACGAAGTTCGACAAGTTCATGAACTGGGTTCGCGGGTCGTCGATGTTCATGCTGCAGTTCGGGATCGCCTGCTGCAGCATCGAGATGATGCACACCTACTCGGTCAAACACGACCTCGACCGGTTCCACGCGGGCGTGCCCCGGGCGTCGCCGCGGCAGGCCGACGTGATCATCATCCCCGGGACGATCGTCTCGAAGTTCGCCCCGCGGATGAAGCGCATCTACGATCAGATGCCCGAGCCGAAGTTCGTCATCGGCATGGGCTCGTGTACGATCTCCGGCGGTCCCTTCCAGGAGGGGTACAACGTCATCAAGGGGGCCGAAGAGGTCATTCCGATCGACATCCACGTCCCGGGCTGTCCGCCCCGTCCCGAGGCGCTGATCTACGGTGTCGCCAAGCTTCAGGAGCGGATCGCCCACGGCGAGACTGCACCAGTGACGGTCAAACCGTACGAACTCGAGGAGTTCGGCGACCTCGAGCGGGACGAACTCGTACAGCATCTGGCCGATCAGATCAACGAGGACGACCTCGTCATGCGATACGACTGGACTGAGCAACCATGAGTTTGGAGAAACCCGTCCCGGACGCCCCGGACGAAGTCGGCGTCACCGAAGACGGACTCGACTACGACGCGCTAGAGGAGCTGGTCTCCGAGCACGTCATCGACCGCGAGAGCCACGTCAACGCCGAGGCGCTAGTGATCCGTCCCGACGCGGTCCAGGATACTCTCTCGGCGCTAAAAGAGGAGGCCGGTTTCGATCACTGCTCGGCGGTCACGGCCCAGGAGTACGAGGACCGCTACGAGTCGATCTATCACCTCAAGAAGTTCGACGACCCGACCCAGCAGTTGAGCGTCGTCGTCCCCGCCAACAAGGACGAGCCGGTCTCGGAAAGTGCAGAATCGGTCTACCGGACAGCCGACTGGCACGAACGGGAGGCCTACGACCTCGTGGGCATCGAGTACGACGACCACCCCGACCTGCGCCGGATCCTCCTCCCGGAGACCTGGCAGGGCCATCCGATGGGGAAAGACTACAACCAGAACCAGCCACAGGTCGTACCGCTGCGCGAGCACGTCAATCCCCTCGCAGAGGACCACAGTGCGGGCGAGGATTCGGACACGATGTTCGTCAACATCGGTCCGCACCATCCCGCGACCCACGGCGTCCTCCACGTGAAGACGGTGCTCGACGGCGAGCAGATCGCCGACATCGACCCGGACATCGGCTATCTCCACCGCAACGAGGAGCAGATGTGCGAGCAGTCGACCTACCGTCACCAGATCATGCCCTATCCCGACCGGTGGGACTACACGCCCGGCGGGATCCTCAACGAGTGGGCGTACGCCCGCGCGGCGGAGTCGATGGCCGACATCGAGGTGCCCGAATACGCGCAGGTCCTGCGGACGATGAGCGCTGAGCTGACCCGTATCGCCGCGCACATGCTTGCGCTGGGGACCTTCGGGCTGGACGTCTACGGTGACTTCAACGCGATCTTCATGTACGCGGTCCGGGACCGCGAGGCCGTTCAGAATATCCTCGAAGACCTGACCGGCCAGCGACTGATGTTCAACTATTTCCGGCTCGGCGGGGTCTCCTGGGACGTGCCCGAACCTCGCGAGGAGTTCTTCGAGAAGATCCGCGAGTTCCTCGACGGACTGCCGGAGTACATAGAGGAGTACCACAACCTCATCACGGAAAACGAGATTTTCCAGTTGCGGTGTATCGACACTGGAATCCTCCCGCCGGAGGTCGCGAAGAACTACGGTGCGACTGGACCCGTCCTCCGCGGGTCGGGCGTCGATTACGACCTGCGCCGGGACGACCCCTACGGCTACTACGACGAACTCGACTGGAACGTCGTCACCGAAGACGGCTGTGACAACTATTCGCGCGTGCTCGTCCGCATGCGCGAAGTCGAGGAGTCGGCGAAGATCATCCGCCAGTGTGTCGACCTGCTGGAAGACTGGCCCGAGGACGACCGCGAGATCCAGGCCAACGTCCCGCGGACGCTGCGGCCCGAGGCCGACAAAGAGGTCTACGAAGCCGTCGAGGGGGCGAAAGGTGAACTCGGGATCTACATGCGCAGCGACGGCACCGACAAGCCCGCTCGCTTCAAGATCCGCTCGCCGTGTTTCTCGAATCTCCAGACGCTGCCGGAGATGAGTGAAGGCGAGTACATTCCGGACATGGTCGCCTCGCTGGGGAGTCTCGATATCGTGCTCGGGGAGGTGGATCGCTGATGGTCGAGTCGGCGCCCCTTCCGGAGACGTTCTCCGATCTGCTTGGGCTGGAGCAGTTCGGCGTCGCCGGGGAGTTCCTCGCCGGATTGCTCGCTGCGGGGTTGGTCGGGACGTTCGTGTTGCTGAACACGGCCGTCGCCGGCCCGTGGGCCAAACGGAAGATCACGGCCTCGTTCACCGACCGGATCTCGGTCAATCGGGTCGGCCCGTGGGGTCTGGGGACGATCATCGTCGACTCGGTGCGCCTGCTCAGCAAGGAGCTGATCATCCCCGAAGACGCCGACCGGCCGGCCTACGATCTGGCGCCGCTGGTGCTCGCCGGCTCGGCACTGCTCGGGTTCGCGGTCATCCCGATGGGCAACGGCATCCAGGTTGCCGACCCCGAGGTCGGCCTGGCCTACGTCTTTGCCGTCGCCTCGATCGCTTCGCTCGGGCTGTTGATGGCCGGATATTCGTCGAGCAACAAGTACTCGTTCCTGGGCGGGTTGCGTGCGGTCGCGCAGAACCTCGCCTACGAGATCCCGCTGGTGTTGACCGGTGCGTCGGTCGTCATCTTCGCGGGGACCCTCCAGATGAGCGAGATCGTCGCCGCCCAGCAGGAGACGCTCCTCCAGCTCGGACCGGTCGCGATCCCCACGTGGTTCGGCATCCTCAACCCGTTCGCGTTCGCGCTGTTCGTCGTCGCGAACCTTGCGGAAGTCGGACGCAATCCCTTCGACATCCCGGAAGCGCCGACGGAGATCGTCGCAGGCTACCAGACGGAGTATTCCAGCGTCTATTTCGTGCTGTTCTACCTGGGCGAGTTCATCCACATCTTCCTCGGTGGTGCGCTCATCGCCACGCTGTTCCTCGGCGGTCCGGCCGGCCCGATCCTGCCCGGGATCGTCTGGTTCACCATCAAGATCTGGGCTGTCTTCCTGTTCACGCAGTGGGCGCGTTCGGCGCTCCCGCGCGTTCGCATCGACCAGCTCATCGAGATCGGCTGGAAGGGACTGCTCGTGTTGAGCTTCGCCAACCTGATCCTGACTGCCGTCATCGTCGGGGTGGTCGGTGTATGACGGCGCGAGTAACCCACGGTGATTCCCAATGATCGGACTGCTCAAATCGATGGCAACGACGATGAAACACGCGCTCGACGGCCAGACCTTTACCGTCGAGTATCCCGAAGACACACCCGAAGTGAGCCCTCGTTTCCGCGGGGTCCACAAGTTCAGTCAGGAGCGGTGTATCTGGTGTCGCCAGTGTGAGAGCGTCTGTCCGAACGACACGATCCAGATCGTTCAGGACGACCAGCGCAACGGCGAGCAGTACAACCTCCACATCGGGCAGTGTATCTACTGTCGTCTCTGTGAGGAGGTCTGCCCCGTCGACGCAATCTTGCTGACCCAGAACTTCGAGTTCACCGCCGACACGAAAGACGAACTCGCCTACAACAAAGAACAGCTCAAGAACGTTCCGTGGTACAAGGACATCGATCCGCTGGAGGCACGCGAACCGGACCGTGGTGCGTGGATCGGTGAAGGCGAAGGCGAAGTCGACTATCAGTAAGAGCGGTAAACCGGTTGTTTGACCTCGACCGAACGAAGTGAGGTCGAGATTTTTGGTCCAGCTTTTTCGAGGAGCGGTGGCGAGCGAAGTGAGCCACCCGACGAAGAAAAAGGTGGATCGACATGCTCTTTTCGTCGCCCGCGCGAACTGGATCCATGAGTCACCAGATCGCGGTGATACCCGGGGACGGGATCGGCCAGGAAGTGACGCCCGCAGCAGTCGATGTGTTGAACGCCCTCGACGTCGACTTCGAGTTCCGCGAAGGGGAAGCCGGCGACCACGTCGCCGAGGAAACCGGCGAACCGCTGCCCGAAGAGACGGTCGAACTCGCACGGGAATCCGACGCGACGCTGTTCGGTGCGGCCGGCGAGCGCGCGGCCGACATCATCCTTCCGCTCCGTGGGGTCGTCGGCTCCTACGCCAACGTCCGTCCGGCGAAAGCCTATCCCGGTCTGGAGGCAGTCAAACCGGACACGGACATCGTCTTCATCCGCGAAAACACCCAGGGCGTCTACGCCCAGATCGAGAGTCAGCTCACCGACGACGTCGCCACGCTGACCCGCGTCGTCACGCGCGAGGCCTCCCGAAAGATCGCCGAGTACGGCTTCGAGTACGCCGAGGAACACGGTTACGACAACGTGACGATCGCACACAAGGCGAACGTGATGCAGAAGACCGACGGCCTGTTCCTCGAAGCCGCCGAAGCGGTCGCCGAGGAGCGTGGCGCCGACTACGACACCGAACTGATGGACGCGCTGGCGATGAAACTCGTGATGTATCCCGAAGACTACGACGTGATCATCACGCCCAACCTCGCGGGCGACGTCCTTTCGGATCTGGCAGCCGGGCTCGTCGGCGGGCTCGGGTTGTTGCCCAGCGCAAACGTCGGTGACGACAACGCGCTGTTCGAACCGGTCCACGGCTCGGCTCCCGACATCGCCGGGCAGGGAATCGCTAACCCCTCGGCGATGATCCTCTCGGCTGCGATGCTGCTCGACCACCTGGATTACGACGCCGAGGCGGCCCGCGTGACTGACGCCGTCGAGACGGTCCTCGATGAGGGGCCACACACCCCGGATCTGGGCGGTGACGCCTCGACCGAAGAGTTCACGGCGGCTGTCATCGACCGCCTGTAGAGCGCTCCGGACCGACCCGTTTATGAAGCCTCGGTGAGTCAATGCCGGCTAGTAGACCGCGCCGTGTGATACGGACTGCTGTACCGATCTACTGCGACGATCCACAACTGTGTGATCGGTACAGGACAGACGCACAGCAGTCCGTATGACGGCGTGTCGAGAGCCATGATACTGACAGTAACACCAAATCCGGCAGTGGACCAGACTATCGAGATGAACGAACCGCTCGAGGCCGATGCCGTCCAGCGCTCGGCCGGTGCGCGGTTCGATTCCGGCGGGAACGGCATCAACGTCTCGCAATTCGTGACGGCACTCGGCGACGAGACGGTCGCGACCGGGATCGTCGGCGGCTTTACCGGGTATTTCATCAAACAGGATCTCGCGTCGTTCGACGTCCCGACGGACTTCTGTGAGGTCGAGGAAGCGACCCGGATGAACACGGCCATCCTCGCGCCGAATCACCAGTACCGACTCAACCAGTCCGGTCCCGAGGTCGACTCAGAGGTCATCGATGAACTCGTCGCTGTCCTCCGGGAGTACGATCCCTCGATCGTCAACGTCGGGGGGAGCCTCCCGCCGGGCATGGAGCCGGCAGACATCGACCGACTCGCAGGCGCCGGCGACTGGGACACCGCGATCGACATCCACGGCGACGACATGATGGCACTCGAGGGGACGTACGAGTACGTCAAGCCCAACGAGGTCGAACTGGAAGAGGCGACCGGGATCGAAGTCGAGGACATCGACGACTGTGCGGAAGCCGCCAGGCAGCTCCAGAGCGAAGGGTTCGAGCGCGTCATCGCGTCGCTCGGTGCGGAGGGTGCGATGATGGTAACGTCCGAGAAGACGCTCTACGCGCCCGCACTCGACGTCGAGGTCGTCGACACCGTCGGTGCCGGCGACTCGATGTTCGCCGCCGTCATGTGGGCCTACGAACAGGGCTGGGACGACGAGCAGGCGCTGCGCGCCGGCGTGGCGACCTCGGCGACGGTCGTCGGCCACTCCGGGACCGGCGTCAGGAACCTCGATCCGACGGAACTGATGGACGACGTCCGGGTCTGGACGCTTCGTGGTTGATACTCTCATCTGGCGACTCCCGAGTATCGGTCCGATACTGCCCTCTAACGAAAGGCAGCGCGAGTTCCCCGCCCCCTGTGGGCGGGGGTGAAGCGCGTCACTCCGGCGTGTGTTCCGTCTCTTCGATATACCGCTCAACCACTTCTTCCGACACCGCTCCCGTCGTTCCCACGTAGTACCCAACCTTCTAGAATCCGCCACCCCAGAAATACGACTCTCGAATTCCGGGATACCGCTCCAGCAAGTGCTTACCCGAATACGACTTGAACTGCCGAGCGATGTCAGCCGGACTATGCTT
The DNA here is from genome assembly GCF_025517535.1 of Halapricum hydrolyticum. Taxonomy (NCBI): domain Archaea; kingdom Methanobacteriati; phylum Methanobacteriota; class Halobacteria; order Halobacteriales; family Haloarculaceae; genus Halapricum; species Halapricum hydrolyticum. Next base: position 43,426 of record NZ_JAOPKC010000017.1, on the reverse strand, counting down.
CGGGTCACACTGGACAAACAGGTGAACGTGGTCGTCTGCAATCTCCAGCGCCAGAATCTCGTGACCGAAGTGGTCAGCAGTCTCACCAAACAACTCTCGCACATCGTCTTTCACTACATCAAGAACCGGGTGGCGGTACTTGGGACACCACACGAAGTGATACTTGCAAGAACTAACCGAATGCGCGTGACTGCGGAACTCTTCCATCCCTAATCCATATATTTCTGATGAGTTAGAACGATTGTCAAAATATGGGTGAGGAAGCCACGAAGACGATTCAGACGCGCCTTCACATAGTCTGGTGAACGGTCGTGGCTTCACGACGCCCGCCTCGCCTCACGCGAGATATTCAACGACACCATCCGCCTCAAACAACAAGGGTACAATCGCACCGAGATACAGAAGGAGGTTGACCGCGACGACTTCTTGCGGAACAACAAGTGTGCAGTCGTCGGCAAAGCCCTCCAAACGTGGGGTTCCTATCAATCCCTCAAAGAGTGGTGGGAGAACCAAGACGACCCTGACGGAGGGAAGCCGACGCCGCCGAGTACGGACAGATCTGGTGCGTATCCGCTCGTGATGGCACATACGGAAGGCTACCGCCTCACCGTAGATGATGACACGAACCGCGTCCAGTTCCGCATCAGCCCGAAACCCTACAAGAAGGTGAGGGGGCATCTTCGTGGCGAACCGGACGCGATGAACGAACTTCGGGACGCTATCACGTCGGATGAGGTGGATGTGGGGCAGGCCGAACTCCTGTCTCGAAAATCGAAGATTTTCGACGAGTCATCGAAGTGCTCCGCACTTCGAGATACCGCGATGGCGTGTACTACCTACACGTCACGGTCACACGAGAGTTCGACGTGCCCAAACCCGACACCTCTGATACTGTGGTCGGCGTGGACATCAACGAGCGTAACGTTGCTCTCACCGCCCTCGACCGCGATACAATGCGTACGAAGGGCACACTCATCCTCGACTACGGACGGGTCAAGGAAGAACGCCAACGCTACCACACCATCACCACTCGCTGTCAGGAACACGGCAAGACGAGCATCCACCACAGGCTCGGTGACAAGGAGGAACGATTCACCGAGTGGGTGTTGCATCGGCTCTCCCGTGCTGTCGTAGAGTTCGCAGAACAGTTCTCGAACCCGGTTATCGTGTTCGAGGATATGAGCGGTATCCGCGAAGGAATGCAGTACGGGTCATATATGAACCGTCGATTGCACAAACTGCCGTTCCACAAGTTCGAGACGTTCGTCTCGTACAAGGCGACGTGGCGGGAGATTCCTACGGACACAGTGGACGCGTACTACAACTCAAAGACGTGTTCGTGCTGTGGTGAACGCGGCAGTCGGCAGGGGCGTCGGTTCCGCTGTACGAACGACGAGTGTGATGTGGCACAAGACCACGCCGACCGGAATGCGTCGGTGAACATCGCGTGGCGCGAGACGGCGAAACTCGACGGTAACACGACGAATTACCGGACTCACAAAACCCAGCCGCAGGTTCGGTTGGTGCGTCTGTCCGGGTCGGGGCGTGTAAGCCGCCCAACCTCATCCCGCTCGCTTGCCGAGCAGGGAGTGCTAGCGCACGGCTGAGGGAACTACAAAAGCCTCGGGCCACCGCGCCCGAGGCTGTTTACTAGCCATTCTCGCTGACACTCTCTCCGTCAAGAGTAGCCCGATTTTCGACTCTTCGTGATCGGACCGGCGAAGAATAGCGGTCTCGCGATAGAAAACAATCAGATACGAAGGAAAAAAGTAAATCCGTTCGGTAGTTACGGGTGATTATACGCGAGATAGATATGCTCCCGGAAAAACGCCGGCGGACGATCGTAGACATCGTTAACGAACGCGGTGGCTGTTCGGTATCTGAGCTGGCCGAGGAGCTTGAATACTCGAAGCCGACGATCCGCCGCGATCTCACTACGCTCGAACAGGAGGGGCTCATCGACCGGTCACACGGTGGTGCCGTGCCGGTCGATAAGGTCGGGGCGGAACAGTCCTACAGACAGCGGGAGGTACGGAACCTCGAAAGCAAACAGGCTATCGCCGATCGTGCTATCGAGGAGGTTCTGGAAGACGAGATCGCGTTCTTCGACGGCGGGACGACGACGATGCAGATCGCAAAACGGATGCCGGAGGAGAGGTCCTACGTCGCGGTGACGAACTCGCCGCTGCTGGCGGACGAGCTCGTGACCACGGCTGACGAGGTGAAACTGACCGGGGGCACGCTCCGCGGGAAGACCCACGCGCTGGTCGGCCCGACCGCCGAGCAGTTCATGCACCGGACGAACTTCGATCTCGTTTTCCTGGGGACTAACGGGATCTCACCCGACGCGGGACTAACGACCCCGAGCGAGGACGAAGCCGAGATCAAGTCCCTCATGGTCAAAAACGCCAAGCGGGTGATACTGGTCTCCGACGCCTCGAAGTTCGGACAGCGGAGTTTCGCGCAGTTCGCGGAGCTTGAGGACGTCGATCTGTTGATCACCGACGAGGATCCGCCGGCGTCGCTGCGCAGCGAACTAGATGGCGCGAACGTATCCATCACCGTCACGAGATAACCATGATACTAACAGTCACATTCAATCCGGCAGTCGACCACACGTTACGCATCGAAGAGTCACCGCAAGTCGGCCGGGTTCATCGGGCCACCGAGGGGGGGCAGTTCGACGCTGGCGGGAAGGGGATCAACGTCTCGCAGTACCTGGCTGCGCTAGACTCGGACACCGTCGCGACCGGTTTACTGGGCGGGTTCACTGGTGACTTCATCCGGTCGAAGCTCTCCGATGAACCCTTCGAGACGACGTTCGTCGACGTCCCGGCACCCACTCGCGTGAATACCACGATCCTCACCGCGGACGGTGAGTACAAATTCAACGAGAACGGCCCGAAAGCGACCGAGGCGGCCGTCGACGAACTACTCCAGTGGATCGAGGCACTGCGTCCGAATCGGGTCGCTGTCGCGGGGAGCCTTCCGCCGGGGATCGGTCCGGACGCGATCGACCGGATCGCCCGGGCCGGCCCCTGGAAGACCGACGTCGACGTCGGCGGCAAGATGCTGACGAACCTTGCGGCGGCGTACGACACCTGCAAGCCCAACGAGGAGGAGCTGGCAGCGGCGGTCGACCGGGAGATAGCGGACGTCGACGACGCCGTCATGGCAGCCCGGGAGCTGCTGAATCGGGGGTACGACCGCGTCGTCACGTCGCTCGGTTCGGAGGGTGCGGTACTGGTCACCCCGGACGTCTCGCTGTACGCCGAAGCCGTCGACACGGAAGTGATCGACACCGTCGGTGCGGGCGACTCGCTTTTCGCCGGCGTCCTCTCGGCGCTGGAACGGGGTCTGAGCGAGCGTGAAGCCCTGAAGACCGGAATCGCCGTCGCCGGTCGCGTCGTCGCGACTGCCGGCACGAGCCCGCCGTCGTTCGAGGATCTGGAGTCGCTCCGGGACGAGGTCGACGTTCGTTCGGTTCCGCTGGCATCAGACTGATCGCCAGTCCTGGCACCGTCTTCGCTGTTGATAATCCTCTGTTACTACCCCGCAATGTTGTGCTATCATGATCGAAACTCATATAATATCAAATTAAACAAAACGAAATAATCACATTCGAAGATTACTTTTCACAAGACGTTCATCGATCATGATGTAGCATGTCGAGCACAGACAGCGACTTCAGATCGAAACTCACGTCGCTCAAAGACGACGTGATGACTGGGGTATCGTACATGATCCCGTTCGTGACGATCGGCGGGATCTTCCTCGCACTCGGGTTCGCGTGGGCGTCCCTGCCGTTCTCGGGGACGACCGTAGAGACGATGTTCGAAGAGAGCGCGCGGGGAACACTCGCGTGGTTCTTGGGACAGATGGGTGGTCTCGGCCTAGAGATAATGATCCCGATACTCGGGGGGTACATTGCCTACGCTATCGCGGACCGCCCGGGTCTCGCACCCGGTTTCCTGCTATCGTACCTGATTCAGCAGGGCGGCGTCCTCGCCGAAGCGAACGTGGTGCTGGGCCTACCAGCCGGTGACGGCGGCGCTGCAGCGGGGTTCCTCGGTGCGATTATCGCCGGGCTGCTCGCGGGGTACGTCGCCCTGTGGTTCAAGAACCTGGACGTACCGAACGCGATACAGCCGATGATGCCGGTGCTGATCATTCCAGTCGCGACGACGGCCGTGCTTTTGCCCGTGATGTTGTTCGCCGTTGGCGTACCGGTCGCGATCGCCAACGCTGAACTGACTGGGTGGCTCGAAGGCCTGGAAAACGCCGCCGGGGCAGGTACGGTAGGACAAGCAGCGCTCCTTGGGGCGATTCTCGGGGCAATGATGGCCTTCGACATGGGTGGTCCAGTAAACAAGGTCGCGTACGTCTTCTCGGTCGGACTGGTCGGCGAGCAGATTTACGGACCAATGGCCGCCGTGATGATTGCCGGGATGACCCCACCGCTGGGAATGGCGCTGTCGAACTTCCTGGCCGAGCACAAGTACCCCGATGAGATGTACGAGAACGCGAAAAGCGCGACCGTCATGGGCTTCTCGTTCATCACTGAAGGGGCGATCCCGTACGCCGCGTCGGATCCCGGCCGGGTGATTCCGAGTCTAATGGTTGGTAGTGCGACCGCGAGTGCCCTGGCGATGGCACTGGGTGTCGGAATGCCTGCTCCCCACGGCGGTATCTTCGTCCTCCCGCTGGCCAGAGGTGGCGGCGCGATCCCCGGCCCGCTCGCGTTCCTCGGCTGTATCGCGGTCGGTACTATCGTCACCGGCGTGCTGGTTACGTTGCTCAAACCCGACCACGTGCCGGAAACGGAGACCGCCGCCGAAACCACGACCGCGGACTAAACACAGTTATTCTGATTTCAAACAATGGATAAAGAAACCGTAGATCGCGTTATTTCGCCGGATCTCGTCTCTCTCGAGGAACCGCCCGCAGACAAACGCGCCGTCATCGAACATCTACTCGATCTGGCCGTCGAGGCCGGTCGCGTGAGCGACCGCGAACAGGCGCTCGAAGACCTGCTCGCCCGCGAGGAGGAGACCTCGACGGGCGTCGGCAAGGGGATCGGTATCCCCCACGCCAAGACAGCCGGTGCGATCGAGCCGACCGTCGCGTTCACCCGCTCCAGCGATGGTGTCGACTTCGGCGCTCCGGACGGAAAGCCGGCGACGCTGTTGTTCATGATTCTCGTGCCCGAAGCGGGGAACTCCGAACACCTCGAGATCCTGAGTTCGCTGTCGCGAGCGCTGATGAACGACGAGGTGCGCGAGGACTTACACACTGCCGATTCGCCGAAAGAGGTAACGACCGTCCTGACGAATGCTATAACATGATGGAACGAACCGTCACCATCGTCCCGGAAGCAGGATTGCACGCTCGACCCGCCTCGAAACTCGTCGAGACGGCCAACGAGTTCGAGTCCGAGCTGCAGATCGCCACCGACGGCGCGGAGCCCGTCGACGCGCGCAGCATGCTCGCAGTATCGAGCATGGCCGCCGAACAGGGCGAAGACGTTCGGCTGATCGCCGACGGACCCGACGCCGAGGCGGCACTGGACGCGCTCGAGGAAGTACTCTCGACGCCGGAAGGAGAGTACGACGATGAGTGAGCGGCGGCTCGAGGGGATCGGCGTCACGCCGCTGTCAGGTGTCGGGACGGTCATCTGGTACGATCAGGAGGTCGAACTCCCGGAGCCGCCCGCGTCCGAGAACGTCGACGCTGACGCCGAACACGATCGCTTCTCGAACGCGCTCGGCACGGCGCGCGAGGAGTTGCAGGCCGAGCGCGACCGGACCGCCGAGGAGGTCGGCGAGGAAGAAGCCGAAATCTTCGACGCCCACCTGCAGTTCCTGAACGACCCGCAGATCACCGGTGCCGTCGAGGACGCCATCGACGAGGGGTTGCCCGCCGACCATGCCATCCAGGAGGGCTTCAAGGGCGCGATCGAGCAGATGGAAGCGGCGGGCGGCCGGATGGCCGAACGCGCGGACGACCTGCGTGACATCCGCGATCGGCTGCTCCGGATCGCCACCGACGCCGAACGCCTCGATCTGTCGGCACTCCCCGAGGGCACGATCCTGCTCGCGGAGATGCTCACCCCCAGCGACACCGCACAGCTCGATCCCGAACGCGTGGCCGGGTTCGCGACCGCGAAGGGCGGACGCACCTCCCACGCGGCGATCTTCGCCCGCTCGATCGGGATCCCTGCTGTCGTCGGCGTCGGCGAGCAACTGCTGGAGATCGAGGCCGACGCCGAAGTCGCTGTCGACGGCGAAGCCGGCGAGGTGATCGTCGATCCCAGCGAAGAAACTCGTGAGCGTGCGGCCGAGGGTCGCGACGTCGAGATCCGTACCGAACGAGTCGAAACTGCGGACGGCGAGCCCGTCGAGGTCGCGGCCAACATCGGCACTGCCGCGGAGCTGGAGGGCGCAGTCGCCCAGGGGGCCGATGCAGTCGGCCTGTTCCGGACCGAGTTCCTGTTCCTCGACCGGGAGACGCCACCGGACGAGGCCGAACAGCTCGATACCTACGTCGAGGCGCTGGACGCGTTCCCCGAGGGGCGCGTCGTCGTGCGGACGCTCGACGTCGGCGGCGACAAGCCGATCCCCTACATCGACGCTGAAGAGGAGGAGAACCCCTTCCTCGGCACGCGGGGGATCCGCCGGTCGCTCGGGCCTGACGCGGAGCTGTTCCGAACGCAGCTGCGGGCGCTGTTGCGCGCGGGTGCCGAGGGCGAGGGCGACCTGGCCGTGATGTTCCCGATGGTCGCGACGGTCGAGGAGGTCGAGCAGAGCCTCGACGTGATCGAAGACGTCCGGGCGGAGTTAGACAATGAAGACGTCGATCACGAGGTGCCCGAGCTCGGGGTCATGATCGAGACGCCGGCCGCGGTGTTCATGGGCGAGCAGCTAGCCGAGCGACTCGATTTCTTCAGTATCGGGACCAACGATCTCACCCAGTACGTGATGGCCGCCTCGCGACAGAACGAGGCCGTCTCGCACCTCCACAATCCGCGCGATCCGGCCGTGTTGCGCGCGATCGACCAGGCCGTCGATGCGGCCCACGCGGGCGACGCCTGGATCGGGATGTGCGGCGAGATGGCCGGCGACCCCGAGCTGACCGAACTGCTGCTCGGACTGGGGCTGGACGAGCTGAGCATGAGTGCGGTCACGATCCCGGACGTGAAAGCAAACATCGTCGATATCGACACGGAAGGCGCACGAGAGTTCGCGGAACAGGCGCTGGCAGCGAGCACCAAAGACCAAGTAACTCAAATGTTAACAGATAACACATGAAGTTCGTCGCAGTCACGTCATGTCCGACAGGCATCGCGCACAGCCAGATGGGTGCAGAGGGGCTTGAGCAGGCAGCGGAGTCGCTCGGGCACGAGATCACCGTTGAGATCCAGGGTGCGATGGGGGCCGAAAACGAACTCACGGGCGAAGACATCGCCGAGGCGGACGCGGTCATCATCGCGGCTGACACATCGGTGAGTCGTGATCGTTTCGAGGGGAAACCGGTCGTCAAAGCGCCCGTCGCAGACGCGATCAACGAAGCCGAGGATCTGCTGCAGCAGGCCGCTGAGAAGGCCGAAGGCGACACAGCTGAGACGACGTCGGAGGAAGGGGAGACGACGGAGTCGGAAGCCGCGACGATCGAACCCGAGAAAGAGACTTCGGCCGAAGCAGATGCGGATACGGAGTCCGAGCCCCCTGCTAGCAGTGATCGCTCCGAAAGCACGGGACTCCTCGGAAAGATCAAACAGTTGTTCTCCTGATCGCGTTCGGATTTCGTTTCTGCGGTCTCCGCTGGCGGTCACAAACCTCACCGGGAGTCGAGTCGACCGTTACTGCGTGCTGTCCTGCCCCACGAGCAGGTCAAACGGCACGTCTGCCGGCTCGTCGTCGGGCGTGAGATAGCCGGCAGCGAAGGCCGTGTAGACCGTCCCGCCGTCGAGGCTGACGTCGAAATCGGCGACGACGTCGCCGTCGTTGTCGTCTGTGTCACCGCGGATTTCGACGGTGTAGTCGCCGGCCGCGACCTCAACATATCCCGATTCACCGTATTGGACGCCGTCGAAGAGCACGGTGTCCCCGCCAGCGGCCGTGACGTCGACTGCGGGCGCGTCCGGTGACGCGTGGACGACACGGAGCCGCGACTGGTCGCCTTCGACCGCGCTGTTGTCGTCTTCCAGCACCAGCGGCTCGAACGGCTGATCCGCGTCGTCGCCGAGTTCGCCGATCGCCGCGACGGTGTAGTCGGTGTCCGCAGCGACTGTCACGGGGCCGGAGAACACGGACGTATCCGGGTCGCCGGCGGCCGTGATCTCGATTTCGTGTTCTGCGGCCGGCACGGTCAGGTAATCACTCACGTCCCCGAAGGGTACGTCTTCCAGCACGGCGTCACCGTTCACGTAGACGTCGACGTTCGGGGCGTTTGGCGACATGTGTGCGACTCTGAGCCGAGCCTGCTCCGTGTCAGTGTCCGTCTCCGTGTCAGTGTCCGTCTCCGTGTCAGTGTCCGTCTCCGTGTCAGTGTCAGTGTCCGGCTCCGTGTCAGTGTCCGGCTCGGTCGTTCCGTTTCCGTTCCCGTCCCCGTCAGTACAGCCGGCCAGCGCGATGGTTGAGGTCGCTCCGATCCCCACCAGCAGTTTTCGCCGCGTCGTTAGTTTGTCTGTCATGGGCACGTCTGCCTGGCAGTGTAATACGGTTAACAGTTTCCGAAAATCAGACTCAAATTCGCCGTGAAAGTGCCGAAGTTCGCCCGCAAACCCCTTCATAGTCCAATCCAGTTTTGAGAGAGAATTGCGTCTGATCTACCAAAAATCCTATTTCGCTGGTTCGGATAGGCCAGACCGATGAGTTCGTTCGCGCGGCCACGCCCGCTCGTGCCAGGCACTTCCGACAGCAGCTACCTTCGAGCCCCCCGCGTGGACAGCCGCCGATCGCTCACTCCCGGAAATCGAGTTGTCCGACCGATGGGTTATTTTGTGCCGAGAGCGAATCAAAGGGTGTATGGAGGGGGTTCTATGGCAAACGTTGGCAGGGACGCGCGGCGGCCCCAATCGGGCGCGCATTCTGCGTGCGCTCGACAACCGACCGCGCAACGCCAACCGCCTCGCCGAGGACCTCGATCTCGCGTACAACACCGTCCGACACCACCTCGACGTGCTGGAAGACAACGAGATCGTCACGAGCACCGACGAGAGTTACGGCGTGGTGTACCTCCCGAGCGGGCAGGCGCGCCAGCACTGGGACACCGTCGAGGAGATCACCTCACAGGTAGACCATTGAACTGCAGAGCGACCACGACTGGCGTCGCATCACGTTCGACCGGGGAAGACCGATGACTGTGCCGCTGGAGCTCGTCCCGGGCACGCTCACGATCGCGCGTCTGGCAGCGGTGATCAACGTCGTCCTCCTCACAGCGCTGATAGTCGTCTGGGGCCGTCTGTACCGCGAGATCCGCTCGACGTTCACGCTCGGCTCGATCGTCTTCGCAGTCTTTCTGCTCGCGGAGAACGTCATCGCGCTGTGGTACTACTTCAACCCCACGCCCGGGCTGCCGCCGTTCGCCGTGGAGATCATGATGGTCCTGCAGGTGCTCGAGGCGCTGGCGATCGCGACGCTACTGTATATCACCTGGCAGTGAGAGCGGTCGCCTCGTTGCTCCCGGTCGTTCGGAAACACCTTTTACCCGTCCCCAAGTAGCACCGATATATGATATCCCTTGACGAAGCAGTCACGGCTCGCTTGGAGAGTCACGGCGAGCGCTTCGAAGTGCTGGTCGATCCGGATGCCGCCCTGGCGATCAAACGCGGGGAGTTCGACGGCGAACTCGAGGACGTCATCGCCGCCGAGGACGTCTTCGAGAATGCCTCTCGCGGGGACCGTCCGCCCGAAAACGCGCTCGAAGAGGTGTTCGGTACGACCGATCCGCTGGAAATCATCCCGGAAGTGATCGAGCGCGGAGAGATCCAGATCACGGCCGAGCAGCGCAAGGAGATGCAAGAACAGAAGCACAAGCAGTTGATCCAGCGGATCACGCGCAACGCGGTCAACCCCCAGATGGACGACGCGCCCCACCCGCCGGAACGGATCGAATCCGCACTGGAGGAAGCCGGGTTCCGGGTCGATCCGATGGAGCCCGTCGAGAATCAGGTCGACGAGGCCCTGGAAGCGCTTCGCCCGGTAATCCCGATCCGGTTCGACGAGGTGACGATCGCCGTCCAGCTCCCGCCGGATTACGCCGGCAGCGGCCAGTCGAAGATTCGGGAATTCGGAGATCTCGAACGCGAAGAGTGGCAAAACGACGGCTCGTGGGTCGGCGTCATCCAGTTCCCGGCCGGACTGCAAAACGACTTCTACGATCTGGTCAACGAGGTCTCCAGCGGGACCGCCGAAACGCGGATGATTCAAGACGAGGACGAGATCAACCGTCGGTGAAGGCGGTCTCACCTTTCTCCCGCCATTGGTACTATCAATCTGCCGTCACTTCGAGGTCCACGTCACCACTACGGACTACATCGACGAACTCCCAGGGATAGTAGTGGGTCCAGTCCTCGATGTACGAGAGGTCTTTGTCGTCGACGACGAGATAGTCGTCCGCGTCGGGGAATAGTTCGGCGAGCATCTCCACGCGGCGAGCGCGACGCGGCCACCCGTCGACGTGTTCGTCGTCGTCGGTCTCGTTGAACTCCCGGTACCACTCGTTTTCGAGCCGCATGACCGCCTCGCGAACGCCCGGAATTCCGGCTTCCGATTTCAACCGCTGGTTGCCGATCGCCCAGACCTCGTGGTCGGTCTCGTTTGCCCAGTGTTCGATCCAGGACAGCGGCACAGCGGACCGGTCAGCGGGGGGATTGACGTCGACGGTCCGATCGCGATCGAACGCCAACACGAGATAGCCACTCACTGATGTGGACATCGGTAGAAACAGCCCCTCCGCTCACGCTTTCTTGAATCCCAGTGCGAATCCACCGATGAACCCGGCCCCGACGCCGGCCGTCGAGATGAACGTCGTTACCCAGTCTTGCGCCTGTTCTGTCCCGGCTTCTCTGGCCTTCGTCAGCCCGGCCGTCAGTCGGTTCCAGTCGACCGAAATGATTCCCCGGGATTCGAGAAACTTGAACAACACGAGTTCGGCGCCGATGATGACTGCGATCACTTTCGCGATTTTCTTGGCGGCGAACCCGATCAGAAATCCGAGTGCACCGCTGCCGCCGACTTCGAGTCCGAACTGTGTGGCGTCGAGTTCTACCATGTCCGGATAGTTTCCGCCGGCCATAATGATTCTTGTGTCCGAGGACACCCGTCAAACGGCGACGGCGGTCACTACAGCGAGTTGAACAACGCAAGAGACACCGCGAAAAACAGCGAGCGAGGCGACGACGGAGCGACGGCCGATTAGACCGGCATGTCCCGGACGCCGTCGGACTCCAGCAGTTCCTTGTAGCGGTTGCGGATCGTCACTTCGGAGATGTCCGCCACCTCGCTGACCTGGCTCTGAGTGACGCGCTGGTTGCTCAGCAGGGCCGCAGCGTAGATCGCGGCCGCCGCGATACCGACCGGGCTCTTCCCGCTGAGGATCCCCTCTTCTCGGGCCGCCTCAATCAGCCGTCGGGCGGTCCGCTCGACCTCGTCAGACAGGTCGAGATCGGAGGCGAATCGGGGGACGTAGCTCTCGGGGTCGGCAGGCTTGATCTCGAGACCCAGCTCGCGGACGATGTAGCGGTAGGTCCGGGTCAGTTCCGTCTTGTCGACCCGGGAGACGGTCGTCATCTCGTCGAGGCTCCGGGGGACGCTCGCCTGCCGGGCGGCGGCGTACAGCGCGGCCGTCGCGACGCCCTCGATGGAGCGGCCGGGCAGCAGATCCTCCTGCAGCGCACGGCGGTAGATGACCGAGGCGGTCTCGCGGACGTTCTCGGGCAGGCCCAGCGCGGAGGCCATCCGGTCGATCTCACCGAGTGCCTGCTTGAGGTTGCGCTCCTTGCTGTCGCGGGTGCGGAACCGCTCGTTCCAGGTGCGCAGCCGCTGCATCTTCTCGCGCTGGGAGGCGTTCAGCGACCGCCCGTAGGCGTCTTTGTTCTGCCAGCCGATATTGGTCGACAGACCCTTGTCGTGCATCATCGTTGTCGTCGGCGCACCGACGCGGGACTTCTGGTCTTTCTCGGCGGCATCGAACGCGCGCCATTCGGGCCCGCGGTCGATTTCGTCCTCTTCGACGACCAGTCCGCAGTGGTCACAGACCGTCTCGCCGCGCTCCTCGTCGGTTACCAGCGGACCGCCACACTCCGGGCAAACTTCCTGCTCGGTCGTCGGCGTCTCCGCTCGTTCGTTGGCTTGCTCGTACTCGCTGTTGGTGGTTCGTGTCGTTGTCTCGCTCATGGTGGTGGGGAGGGCGAAACCGCGTGGTTCGGGGGACCAGAGCCCTCTTGACTCATAGTTAGTCCGAAAAACATATAAACCTTTTGGTCACACTTATATACTGGGGATCTCTGGTATTTATTCATCACGGTCTTTTCGTCGTGTGAGTGTGGCACACGCGGATTCAAACAGTAAAAAGGTGTCCCTCTGTCGGGACCTCGAACAGTCCGAGTCGAGCGCCGGCATCGAGCCAGGCGTGCCCGTAGGAAAACGCTGCCAGCGCGTTGACGAAATCGTCCTGTTCGCGGAAGTGTCGTCCGTCTTCGAGGTACGAGCGGGCCATCTCAAGGTACTCGGCAGCCGCCGTTTCGAGCGGGGTGTCTTCGGGCGGGGCGACGGTCGCTTCTGCAAGTGCCTCGCTGAGCAGTCCCTCGTAGCGGTCGGTTTTCTCGACGATGTCGGCCATAGCGAGTACGACGCCCCCCGCGTGCCTGAACGTGACGGTTCGGCATAACTCCGAGCGACGGCTCGCCACGTCCCGCAAACCGTTTGTAGCCGACTCGACTAGGACAGGCAGTGACAGAGGACGATACTCCCGAGCCGACTCTAGAGGCGTTCTACGACGCGCTCGAAGCGATCGGGCAGCCGGTCGTGACGGCGACCCGCTACGCCCAACAGCGTGGGCTCGATCACGACGAGGCGACTGACCACCTCGATGCGCTGGTCGAGGCGGGCTCGCTGGAGCGACAGGACGTCTCCTCGGATCCGGTCGTTTACTATCCCGAAGAGTGGTCACGGATGACAGATCGCGAGCGGATCATCGCTTTCCCCGACCGCCGTCAGCTGGTCGTCGATCAGCCCCGCCAGTTCACGCGCGCGCAGCTCTCGCAGTTCGCCCGCCTGATCGACACGACCGGTTCGGAGAGCTACCTCTACGAGATCCGGCCGGCCGACATCTGGCAGGCACCCTACGACGACGTCGAGGCCTTACTCGGGACAGTACGGGACGTGCTTCCCCGGCGAGAGCCCGACCTCGAATCGTGGATCGAGAGCCAGTGGGAGCGAGCCCACCAGTTCACGCTCCGGACTCACGAGGACGACTACGTCGTGCTCTCGGCCGCCAGCGCGGATCTGATGGGCAACGTCGCCAGGCAGAAGCTCGAGGCGGGCCAGCTCCGGGCTGATCTCTCTGACACCGAGAGCTGGGTCGCCGAGGAGGCGGTCGCGGAGGTCAAGCGCACGCTCTACGAGGCCGGTTATCCCGTCGTCGACCGTCGCGATCTCGACACCGGCGAGCCGCTCCCGGTCGATCTCCGCCCCGAGTTGCGACCCTACCAACACGAGTGGATCGAGTCGTTCCTCGAACGCCGGTCCGGCGTGCTGGTCGGGCCGCCGGGCAGCGGCAAGACCATCGCCGCGATGGGGATCCTCTCGCGAATCGAGGGTGAGACGCTGATTCTCGTGCCAGGCCGGGAGCTTGTGACCCAGTGGCACGAAGAACTGCTGGCTCAGACGACGCTCACCGACGACCAGATCGGCGAGTACCACGGCGGACAGAAAGAGGTCCGCCCGGTGACGATCGCGACCTACCAGACCGCCGGCATGGACCGTCACCGCCACGTCTTCGACGACCGGGAGTGGGGACTGATCGTCTTCGATGAGGTCCATCACGTGCCCAGCGACGTGTTCAGGCGGACTGTGGATCTCCAGAGTCGTCACCGACTGGGGCTGTCGGCCTCGCCCGTCCGCGAAGACGATCGCGAGGAGGAGATATTCACGCTGATCGGCCCGCCGATCGGCACCGACTGGGACGCGCTGTTCGACGCCGGGTTCGTCGCCGAGCCGACCGTCGAGATCCGGTACGTTCCCTGGGCTGACGAGACCGCGCGCAACGAGTACGTCAGCGCCCAGGGCCACGAACGCCGCCAGCTGGCCGCGAGCAACCCCGCCAAGATCGAGGAGACGCGACAGTTGCTCCGCCAGCACGAGAGCCAGCAGGCCCTGATCTTCGTCGACTACCTCGATCAGGGCCGGGAGCTTTCGGCGGCGCTCGACGTCCCGTTCGTCAGTGGCGAGACCCGCCACGCCCGCCGGTCGGAACTGTTCGATGCGTTCCGATCCGGGCTGCAGGACACGCTGATCGTCTCCCGGGTCGGCGACGAAGGGATCGACCTCCCGAACGCGGAAGTCGCCGTCGTCGCTTCGGGACTCGGCGGGTCGCGCCGACAGAGTTCCCAGCGTGCCGGCCGAACGATGCGCCCGGACGGCCGAGCGAGAATGTACGTGCTCGCGACGCGCGGCTCGCGCGAGGAGGACTTCGCCCGCCAGCGCATCCGACACCTCGCCGAGAAGGGCGTCAGGGTGACCGAGCAGTCAGCCCAGACCGTCGAACCCGACTCGTCTTGAGCCCGTCGATCACGCCACTGTGTGGTTCACGTACTGACCTCTGCGTGGAACTGTCCTACTAGCTTCTGTGAGGTTCTCATCCTGACTTTCGTCTGGTTCCCAACCTGACCACGGTGTGGTATCTATTCCCATGTGAGTGGTTTCCAATAGTGCAAAAGAACTAATATATTCCCCCTCACAGGATGAGATACAGCGATCAGGTGATCCAGATGACCGACGTCCACTATCCGTCGCCGGCCGTTGCGACCAGCAACGGCACGGCCGCGATCGAGGGGCTGATCCCAGCCCCGTCGATCTGCGGCGAGGTGGCGGGGGACGTCGGCCCGATTCTGGGTCGCTGGTCCACCCGGTTCGCAGCCAGCCTCGCCGCGTAACCCGCTCCGCGGGAGATCGGCACCCATTGGGTGCCCGACGGCGGCGAGTGGCCGCGACCGGCGTGGACGCGTCCGTTTTCCGCCGTCGATATCTCCCCGAGCGACCCGTCACCGGAACCGCCCGGCGCATACGGCACGCTGCTGTTCGTGTGACCGGCGGTCCCGCCTGTAGCGGCCCGCCAGACGCATCGCCGTCGATCAGCTGCAGCACCCGGCGCACGTGGTCGTGACTGCCGGCCGTCCGTTCGGGAAGGCTCTCGGTGCCTGAGGTACCGAGGATTCCCGAGACAGCACGGCCGGGAGTATGGCCGGTTCGATCCCGGCCGCCGGTCTATGGCAGTGCAAGCCAGACACACCGACGTGACGGTGACAGTCACGCTCTGGGTCCGCCGCGACGCGGGCGGCGATCTCCAGACCAGCGTCGAAGGCGTTCTCGGCGACGTCGAGGGCGTCGACACGGCCCAGGTTCGGGACGTGACCGACGTGCAGCCGCGGGCAACCGACATCCAGGTCACCGCCGTTGCTGACGTGACGATCGTCGTTCCTGGCGACGACGAACAGCCCGTTCGGGAGACGCTGGCCGATGGCTTCGGCGTCATGGACGTCGGCCGCTGCACCGTCGAGCCGTGACCGGACGACCGATCACCCCGGCTGGTACGCCGACGATGTCGGCGTGTGGGTTCGATTCCCGCACGGGGACTGGGGATACTACCCCCGCTGATAGCATGTTCCAAGAAACGGTCCTCCAGGCTGCACTCCTGCGACAGGAGTACAGACGCAGACGCACAGGTCACAACCACCGACGACACACCGGCCGTACACATCGACGGTACTATCGGTGACCGTCGGTCGCTGCGGTCGATCAGTCGCTCGTTTCCGTTCTGACGACATCGACGCCGTCGTCTTCGGCGTCGTCGCCACCGCGTTCGAACGCGAGTCCGGCGAGTCCGGCCGCGATCATCCCGACGCCGGTCGCGCGCGTGGCGTCCGTGTACCACTCGCGCGGTTCGAGTTCGTCGGCGTTCTCGAACCCCATCGCCAGCATCTTCGTGGACAGTTTGAGCATCAATCGCGGTGCGATCGCGTACAGGAATCCGTTGAGCACCATCCACGCGTAGCCGAGTTTACGACACTTGCTGCACGGTGACGGACGCTTGTTGAACATCACCAGCAATAGGGGTTCCAGTACCGTCAATGCACGCTTTATCGCGACCACCGGGCGTCAGAAAGCGTCCGCTGGACGGCCTCCTGGCCGATTGCCCGCGCGAGCGTGTCGAAGCCGGCCCGCTCTTCGCGGTCGTCTGCGTTGGCCACGAGTCGCGAGACGATGAACTCCGGGGTCGAACGTCCGACGGTCTCGAAACGCGGCTGGTAGTCGACTTCGAGTTCGAGATCCGGCGTCAGCCCCTCGGCGAAGATGCCGTCGACGCGGGCCGACTCCGGCAGGGGCTCGAGATCGTCCGCAAGGTGGGTGACGAACACGCCGAGTGCCTCGCGTTCGACGGTCAGTGTCACCAGTCCGTGCAGCAGGTCGGCGGCGCTACCGGGTTCGGTGATCGCTTCGAACTCGTCGACCAGCATTAGCGTGTGCCCCTCGTTAGTCAGCGGTGGGACGACGTTCTTCAGCGTCGATTCGAGCACGCCGGCGTTGAAGCTGGCGTGGCGCCGGTGGAAGACGACCGCATCCACGAGCCCGACTTCCGCTGTTTCGGCCGGCACGGGCAGCCCCATCTGTGCGAGCAACTGCACCTGTGCGAGCGTCTCCAGCAGCGTCGTCTTCCCCCCGCTGTTGGCTCCCGTGAGTACTGCCACACGATCGCCGCTGGGCGGAGCGTTCGCCGTCGGATACTGGAGTCTATGATCGCCGACTGCGTAGTTCACTGTCTGGACCGCCTCGTCGCTCGCTTCGAGAAAGAGGTTCCGAGCGCCCTCGACCGCGAGGACGTCGCTGTCGTCGGCGAGCGTCGGACGGGTGAGTTCGAAGTCGATCGCAAAGCGGGCCAGCGACAGCGACAGTGCGATGTCGTCGACGGCCTCGACGGCGGCATCGATCTCCGAGCGAGCGTCTTCGGTCGTCGATCGCGCGTCCGCGGCGACGATCTCGGCCCGTTCGTCGACAGCCGAGCGGAGGTCGTCGGCGAGCGACCGAAGCGTCTCCGCGACGAAATCGCGGGCGTCGGCAGCATCGGCCGGCATCGCGGCCCGGACGCGATCCCGGCCGACGTCGGCCTCGCGGACCACGTAATCGAGCACGCCTTCGTCGAACTCGTCTGCCGTCCGGATTTCGTTCCGGACCGCTTCGACGACGGACTCGCTGTCCGCCGCCAGGTCCTCGGCCGTCCCGAGCTGTGAGTCGAGCCGGTCCAGCGTCTCGTCAGCGCCGGACGCGACGCTCCCGTCTCCTTTGAGGGCGGCCAGCGCGTCGGCCGCGTCGGCGAGGACGCTGGCGTCCAGCTCACCCAGCGGCGCGAACACGCCCGAGTCGAGCCCGGCGTCCCGGAGCGCGAGCGCGGCCCGGACCGCCGACTGTTCGCCGTCGAGACGCTCGTAGGTCTCGAAAGCGTCCAGGACCGTCTCCCGATCTGCGTCGCCGAGACGACCCCAGGTGTCTCTGGCCTCGATCACGTCGTCGAGGCGGTCCTCGATGTCGGCGCGGTCGACGAGCGGCGTGAGCAGACGGATCCGATCGGCGGCGTGATCGGTCACAGCGTAGCGCCCGACCACCGCGAGCAGGTCCTTGTAGACCTCGCGGGTATCCCGCGTCGCGAGGATATCCATCGCTGACCCGCCCTCGACGCGTCGGAGGATTCGCGTCGCTCGGCCGCGGCTCAACCCGGCCTCGGTCAGCGTCCGGATGTCTCCGCTCTCGATGGCCTCGATGGCCGTCTCGACGCCCAGTTCGGAGGCGAGCAACTCCCGGGTCTTCGGCCCGACGCCCCAGTAGTCCTCCAGTCGCATATCGGATCGTCGGACCCGGTCCGGGTATAGCTTTCCTCGTCTCGCCGGTTATCGGTAGGTGATAATTCTTCCAATCCTATATTTGCTGGCCAGGTCTACAACCAGTCGTCCAGTAATCGGACGTGTTCAACATGGACGGGATCAGCGACAGCGTCGCGATCGTCACGGGTGCGAGTACAGGGATCGGCCACGCGGCAGCGCTTTGATTCGCCGAAGAGGGATCCAGCGTCGTCGCCGCCGACGTGAACGTCGAGGAGGGGGAAGCGACGGTCGAAGAGATCGAGGAGATGGGTGGTGACGCGGTCTTCGTCGAAACGGACGTCAGCGCCTGGGACGACGTGCAGGCGATGGTCGACGCCGCGGTCGACACCTACGGCGGGCTGGACTTCGCGTTCAACAACGCCGGCATCGAAGGAGCGAACGAACCGACGGCCGACCAGCCGATGGACAACTGGGAGCAGGTCATCAACGTCAATCTGAAAGGTGTCTTCCAGTCGATGAAAGCCGAGATCCCGGTCATGCTCGAGGACGGCGGCGGCTCGGTCGTCAACATATCCTCGATCGCCGGGAAAATCGCCGGGAAAGTCGGCTTCCCCGAGATCAGTTCCTACGTCGCCAGCAAGCACGGCGTCATCGGGCTCACCAAGACCGCGGCACTGGAGTACAGCGAAGCAGGGGTTCGAGTCAACGCCATTTGTCCGGGTGTCATCGACACGCCGATGGTCGACCGTGCGTCCGGTGACAGCGAGGCCGTCAATCAGGCGATCGCCGCGACACCGATCGGTCGGCTGGGCGAGCCGGAGGAGATCGGCGACGCCGCCGTGTGGCTCTGCTCGGACGACGCGACGTTCGTCACCAGTGAGGCACTTGTGGCCGACGGTGGCCTGACGAGCCAGTAGCCCCACACACTGAAATACGTCGGGCGAGAACCGTCGCCGGTGAGTGACGAACGCCCACGGGAAGACGTCGAAGCCACCTGCCCGCAATGTGGCACGTCGATCGCGGATCACGACGGGTCGTGTCCCTCCTGCGGGCTCGTCTTTCTCGACGACGAGGGTGGCTTGACCGACGAGGCTGCGGACGCACTCTTCGAGGACAGCAATCTCGATCTCGAGAACCTCGACCTGTCTCGCAGTGAGTATTACACGCCACAGTGGATGCGATTGATCGTCGGGCTGGCGATCAGCACGCCGATGGCACCGCTCGTGCTGTTCGTCGTCGGATCGATCGTGTCGCTCCCACTGTGGGTCAGCGGGCTCGTCTTCGTGCTCGGCTGGCTCCTGCCGGCGGTCTTGCTCTCGCGGCTGGCGTTACCGAGCGTGATCGTCGCCGTCGGGCTCGTCGTCCTCGGTTCGACGCTCGCGCTGGCCCCGCCAGCGATCGTCGTCGGACGCGCGGTCGTCGGCTCGGACGCCGAGACGATCGGGACGTTCGGCCCCGACGCCTGGGCGGCGCAGGCCGCGTTCCTGGCTGTCGGCATCGTCGTGCTCGGACTCGGTGGATTCCTCTACCGATATGCGAGTGTGAAACGCGGTGCGTGGGCCGAGGACGGGCATCGATAGACCGTTTAGCCGGCAGTATGAAGTGCCCGACTCCCCAGTCAGTATCCACTGACACATCGGGCGACTGCCGTTCCCGGTGGGGTGTCGATTCTTCGTGCTGACGCCTCACTTGCCGCACGCGACCGTGCGATATCCGGCGACTGGTGGCCCGGACACGACTGAAACATGATCTATCAGCGATCAACTACGATACAGGACGTTTCGAGCGAACCAGTCGTTGACCGAAACGCGACTGGCCAGCGAGACGGGCAGCGCTCCGGTCGAGCAATCTCGATTCCCTGTGGGAGGGACACCGATCAATGACCCGCATCGGCGTCGACATCGGTGGCACCTTCACCGACGTCGTGATCGTCGACGACGAGGGGCGCCTCAGGGGAGTGAAAACCCCGAGCACGCCGGAGCAGCCGGATGACGGCGTCGTCGACGGGCTGGAGCAGGCCCGTGACGACGGGATCGACGTGGCCGACACCGAGTTTCTCGGTCACGGGACCACTGTCGCGACCAACGCTGTCCTCGAGGACGACCTCCCACCGACCGCGCTCGTCACGACCGACGGGTTCCGTGACGTGCTCGAAATCGGGCGACAGGACCGGCCGGATCTCTACGATCTCGATTTCGAGCGGCCGCCCCCACTCGTCCCGCGGGACCACCGACTGACCGTCTCGGAACGGATCGGCCCCGACGGGAACGTCGTCGAGCCACTGCGCGAGTCGGAGGTGGCCGAACTCGCAGATCGGCTCCCGGACGTCGACGCGGTCGCGGTCTCGACGCTGTTTGCCTTTCGCAACCCGGTCCACGAGCGAGCGATCCGCGAGGGCCTGCGCGAGCACGGCGACGACGTCGCCATCGCGCTCTCGTCGGCGGTGCTGCCCGAGTTTCGAGAGTACGAACGCACGTCGACCACGGCGCTCAACGCCGCGCTGAAACCGCGACTCGACGCGTACCTCGGCCGACTGTCCGACAGGACGCGAGCGACCGGCATCGACGAACAGTGGGCCGTAATGCAGTCACACGGCGGGCTCATGAGCGTCCGCACGGCCCGCGAGAAGCCCGTCAACACGGTTCTTTCGGGCCCCGCTGCGGGCGTCCAGGGTGCCCAGTATCTCGCCGACGAAGCCGGATACGAGGACATCATCACGATGGACATGGGCGGGACGAGTACCGACGTCAGCCTGGTCGATGGCGGCGAACCGTCGCTCTCGACGGACTGGGAGATCGCCGGCCACCCCCTCGGCGTCCCGACGATCGACATCCACACGATCGGTGCCGGCGGCGGCTCGATCGCCTGGATCGACGCCGGTGGCGCACTCCGGGTCGGTCCCAGGTCGGCCGGTGCCGATCCCGGACCCGCGGCGTACGGCCGGGGTGGGACGCAACCGACGGTGACTGACGCACACGTCGTCCTCGGACGGATTCATCCCGAGTACCCGCTCGGTGGCGACCTCTCGGTGGACGTCGACGCGGCCCGGGAAGCCATCGAACGCGGGATCGCCGACGAGCTGGGACAGTCAGTTCGCGACGCAGCGCAGGGCATCCTGGAAGTGGCTCGCGCGAACATGGAACGGGCACTGCGTGTCGTGAGCGTCGAACAGGGCTACGACCCGCGATCGTTCGCGCTGGTCGCGTTCGGCGGTGCCGGACCGCTTCACGCGCCCCGACTCGGCGAAGAGCTGTCGATCCCGACAGTTCTCGTACCGCGTCTCGCGGGCGTCCTGTCGGGACTCGGGCTGCTGGCGTCCGATCTCGAACACGCCTACGTGACGTCCGTCGTCGAGCCGCTGACCGACGTGACCGCTGACGAGCTCCGCGACTGGTTCGCCAAGCTCGCCGCCGAAGGGACAGAGACGCTCGCGGCGGACGGGATCGACGAGGCGTCGATGCGATTCGAGCGATCGCTGGACCTCCGATATGCGGGACAATCGTACTCGCTGAACGTTCCGATCGAGGGCGATCCGTCCGAGGAGACGCTCGCGGCCGCTACCGATCGGTTCCACGCGGAACACGAGGCCCACTACGGCCACGCGAACCCCGACGAACGGGTCGAACTCGTGAACGTCCGCCTCCGAGCGATCGGAGAAATCCCGTCGATCGACGTCCGAACCAGCGTCGAGGGAACCGTCCGGGACGCCGTCCTGGGCGAGCGGCCGGTTCAGTTCGGCGACGAGAAACGCGAGGTCACGGTCTACGAGCACGGTCACCTGCCATCCGGCGGCGAGTTCGACGGGCCCGCAGTGGTACAGGCCGCCGAATCGACGACTGTCGTGCATCCGGGACAGTCTGTCTCGGTCGACGACCGCGGCACGCTCGTCATCACCACGGGGAAAACATGACTGACGACAGCCATCAGGAAGACGACAGTTACGGCCGTTACGAGAGGGGCGACGCATACGACGGTCACGAGACGGACGACGCGTCCGACAGTCACCAGACGGATCGAGATCACCAATCGACCGACCCGGCAGGCGACACGACGACCGGAGGAAACCTGGCCACGGACGGAGGAGAGATCGACCCTGTCACCCTGGAGGTGCTCCGGAACGCCTTCGCGACGGTCGCAGAGGAGATGAGTGCGAACCTCATCCGGACGAGCTATTCGCCGAACATAAAGGAGCGAAAGGACGCCTCCTCGGCGGTCTTCGACGCACGGGGGCGGATGCTCGCCCAGGCCGAGAACATCCCTGTCCACCTGGGCGCGATGCCACACTCCGTCCGGACGGTCGTCGAGGCCTTCGAGGGAGCGTTCGAACCCGGCGACACGGTGATACACAACTCCCCGTTCAGCGGCGGGGCACACCTGCCCGACATTACATTCGTCAGTCCGGTGTTCGTGGACGGTAAGCTGGTCGCGTACGTCGCGAACCGCGCGCATCACGCGGACGTCGGTGGCAGCCTGGCGGGGAGCGTGTCGGCCGACGCCACGAGCGTCTTCGCCGAGGGGATCCAGATCCCGCCGGTCAAACTGTTCGAGCGCGGCGAGATCGTCGACGGCGTGCTCGATCTGCTCACCGAGAACGTCCGCACGCCGGACGAACGCGAGGGTGATCTCCGGGCCCAGCAGGCCGCGAACGAGACCGGCCGCCAGCGGTTCGAAGCGCTGGTCGAGAAACACGGCCGCGAGACCGTCGAAGCGGTGGCCGATCGGGTCCTCGACTACAGCGAACGGCGGATGCGCGAGGAGGTTCGCGACCTCGCCGACGGCGTCTACGAGTTCGCCGACGCTCTCGACAGCGATGGCGCGGGAGCCGAGGACGTCACGATCCGGGCGACGGTCACCATCGATGGCTCGTCGATCGCGGTGGACTTCGCGGGCTCGGCCCAACAGGTCGCCGGCGCGGTCAACGCCCCCATCGCCGTCACGACGAGCGCCACGTACTACGCGCTCCGTGCGGTGACCGACCCCGACATCCCGCCCAACCAGGGATGCTACCGGCCGTTCTCGGTATCGGCACCCGAGGGGACTGTCGTCAACGCTTGCAAGCCGGCCGCCGTCGTCGGCGGCAACCTGGAGACCTCTCAGCGGATCGTCGACACCGTCCTCGGCGCGATGGCTGAGGCGGGCGTCCGCTCCATCGCTGCCGCAGCCAACGGGTCGATGAACAACGTCACCTTCGGGAGCGCGGACTCGACACTCACCGACCCGTACACGTTCTACGAGACGATCGGCGGCGGATACGGTGCACGCCCCGAACGAGACGGCGTCGATGGCGTCCACGCCCACATGACGAACACGCAGAATACGCCGATCGAGGCGCTGGAACTCGCCTATCCGCTCCGGGTCGAGCGCTACGAGCTTCGGCCCGATACCGGCGGTGCAGGGGAGTTCAGGGGCGGTCTGGGCATCCGTCGAGACATCCGCGTGCTCGGTCACGACGCGTCGTTCTCCCTGTTGAGCGACCGCCGTCGCAACCGCCCGTACGGCCTCGACGGCGGGCAACCGGGAGCCACCGGCGAAGACCGCGTCGTTATCGACGGCGAGGAGCGTCACATCGACAGCAAGACGACGCTCGAACTGAGTGACGGCGACCTCGTGAGCGTCCGCACGCCCGGCGGCGGCGGGTTCGGCCCGCCCGAGGACAGGTCGCTGGCGGCTATCACCCGGGACCTTGAAGACGGACGTCTCACGGCCGAACACGTTGCAGAACACTATCCGCACTACGACGGAGAGTGAGCGTCGTGACGGACGCCTTTCAGCAATTATAGTGGACCTTGCACCCGTTCGTTCCCGATTCGAAGGGGATCGCCGGTCACGTGCAGGAGTTCGTGCGGGGTTCGACAGCCACGATCAGGACGTGGCCGCCGGTGCATAACACACCCAGTCGACCGGTGGGAGCGACAGTGTGACGGCCCCGTCGGCGTCGGTCGTGACCTCCTGTCCGGTGTTGGCGTAGTCCTGCAGCGTGGCCCTCTCCCAGGACGTGTCAACTGTGACGGAACGACGGTCGTCAGCGCGGTTGAGTCCAACCAGCAGGTTCCCCTCGCGTTCGAACACGTAACAGGCTGAGTCAAGATGGCGCGTCAGTGCCGGCCCCGCGGCGAAGCGCCGCCGGATCGATAGCAGGTTCGAGATCGTCTCGTCCCCGACGTCGAAGCGCTTGCTGTACACGCGAGGATACCCCTGGTACGTGAGGATGAAGGCGTGTGCGAGCGCCTCGTACTCCGGCGGTGGACTGTCGTGATTGGAGACGAACGTCATCGATCGGCCCGGATGTCGGTTCACGAGGCCAGCCCCCTCCAGGGCGTTGAAATCGCCGTCCCGGTGGAACACGTCTTCGTGCATCGTGAAATAGAGCGGATAATCCATGACCGTCATGCCCGTCTCGAGATACGTCTCACAGTACGAGACCGAGCCGTGCAGCACTTCTCCGACGGTGAAGAGGCCGCGTTCGGCCGCCCACGGGTTCGCGTAGTCGCGGAAGAACGGCGCCTGAACGTGCTTGACCGCGTCCCAGCGAATGCCGTCGACGCCCATCTCGGCGTACTTGTCGACGTACGATTCTAGCACGTCCCGGACGTGATCCGACTCCTGGCGGAGGTCCGGCAACCCCTCGAGATCGCGGTACTGGAGCTCCCAGTCGTCCTCGTCGTCTCTGATCGGACCCTCGTGACGGAAGTCGCCCCAGCTAAAACGCGGGAACTTCTCGAAATCGACCCCCTCGGCCATGTGGTTGATGACCGCGTCGGCGATGACGGCCAGCCCGTGCTCGTGGGCCGTCTCGACCATGTCCCGGTACGCCGATTCAGTACCGAAGACGCTGTCGAAATCGAGATGATCGATCGGCTGATAGCCCCGTGGCTCTGGGTCCGACCAGGTGCGTTTGCTCCGCTGGGCCGGCGGGACCTGGATCGCGTCGTAGCCGGCCGCGGCGACGGCGTCGAGCGACGCCCGTATCTCCGTCCAGGGCGTGTGATAATACTGGTAGACGGCACCCGCACCGAGGTCGATCTCGGCGTCGGCCTGGGGCCCACCCCCGACGGCGGCCGCTCCGTAGCTGGACATTGATATCTGCCCCATCACAACGTAGTACTGAAGTCCTTTCGCTATGGGACCGCAGTGCGTCTATTCGCTGTGATACCGCACCAGCACGCGACACCCGTCCGCCAAACGGATGCATTGAAATCGAAACTGTGGGCCTGAACCGAAAGAATGCGGCGGTGCAGTCCTGTCACGGTCGTTCCGGTGATTCGGCTATAGAATTGCTGCCAGCTCGCTCAGATCGACTAGCGACCAGTTGTCGCCCACGCCGTCCCTGAGCGCCCGCCTTCCGAGCGACCGAGATTCACCCATCGCCGACGATCTCGGCGAGATCGAACAGGCGGAGATCGTCGCGGTCGGCGGCGGCTTCCCGGATCGACTGCGCGAACCCATTTCTGGCGAACAGTGTGTATTCCCGACTCACGTCGTCACCACTGTCTGGCGACCACCGGATCTCAGCCGCGTGTTTTTCCAGCGATGCGAGCGCGCTGTAATCGAGTGGATCGCTGGTGAACTTACACTCGCCGGCGACCATCGTCCTGTCGTCGGTCAGCCCGACGATATCGACTTCGTGTTCCTTGTACCACCATCGGCCGATATCGACGAACGCCTCGTCGGGATATAGGTCCGGGAGGCGATCCTGACAGAGCCGCTCGAACTCCTGGCTCACGAAGTCGGCCATCTCCGGTTCGACGACGGTCTCGTAGGCGTCCTCGCCCAGTCGTTCGTACCGGTCTTCGTTCCCGTAGACGAACCGGAACCAGAACCGGAACAGCGGGTCGAGAATCCGGTATCGGCCCCGACGTGACTTGGTCGGGTCCTCGGTGACGGGGACCTCACGCTCGACGAGCCGCAGCCGCTCCAGTTTCTGGGTGTACGTCGAGATCTGTTTGCCGTCGATGCCGACCGTCCCCGCGATCTCGTTGGCGGTCGCGTTCCCGGCGGCGATCGCTTTCAGGATCGCGAAATACCGGTTCGGCTCTGTGAGTTCGGTGCGGAGAACGTACTCGGGTTCGTTGTGCAGGAACCCCTGCTGGGAGAGGATCGACTCCTGGATAGCCATCCCGAGGTCGTGGTTCGGCTCGATACCGTCGAGATAGTACGGCGTCCCACCGAAGACGCCCCACGCGAACACCTGCTCTTCCGGCGTGTAGGTCTCCGGGAAGAACTCGCGTACGGCGTCGAAGTCGAGTTTCCGAAGGTCGATCTTCTCGGTGAATCGGCCGTACAGCGGACTGTTCCCCAGCAGAGTCGCCTCTTCCATCATGCTGATCGACGAGCCGACCAGAACGAACGTCGCTGTGCTGTCCTGGACTTCTCGATCCCACAACCGCTGGACGACCGACGGGAGACTCCCGTCAGCGTCGATGAGGTACGGAAACTCGTCCAGTACGACGATTGCACCTTGGTCGGCGAGGTACCCGAGGAGCGATTCCCACTCGGGCTTGATCCGGTCGATGCCGGGGAACGACTCCGCGGCGACGTCAGCGAACTCGTCGAGTTGGATCTGTTGTGTCGTCTCTGTCGCCTGGTACAGCACGACATCCTCGCGGCCGGACAGCGATTGTTGTACGAGTTCGGTCTTCCCGAGGCGACGCCGGCCGAAGATGACGATCATCTCCGCGTCGTCGGACTCGTAACAGTCCCGAAGCCGCGAGAGCTCGGATTCGCGGTTGACGAACCGATCCATACGTATCAGTGCGTACGCCTCTGGGAAAGTAGTATCGGCTAACCAAATACAGAATAGGCTAATCTCAAATTGGCTATTCTGCGTTTGCAGAAGTGCGCGGAAAAAGCCTCGCGCTTTAGGATCTCCTCTCAGTTTCGTGTGCTCGTCATCCGGCAGGAACCGCCGCCACAGGCCGAGAGCACTGCCCTCCACCGAGTGAGATTTTTATATTGGCGCGAGAAACAGCCGACGAAATGGGCCTGTTCACGTCGGCGGCGAACCGGCGCCGCGTTGCCGTCCACGTCGCGGTGGTCGCGGCCGTGCTGGTGGGGTCGTATCTCCTCGCTCGACAGTATCTGCCCTTTCTGCGGTCAGCCGAACAGTTCCGTGCGTGGCTGCTCGGATTTGGCCCGTGGGCACCCGTGATGTTCGTCGCCGTTCAGGCGCTGCAGGTCGTGGTCGCTCCGATCCCGGGGCAGGTCGTTGGTGTCGCGAGCGGCTACGTCTTCGGCGTCTGGTACGGCACCCTCTACAGCATGATCGGTACCCTCATCGGCACTACCTTCGTGTTCGTGATCGCTAGGCGGTACGGCCGTCCGTATGTTGAGCGGTTCGTCGCCCCCGAGTGGATCGACAGGTTCGACACGAACTCCGCTGACAGGGGGGCGCCGCTCATCTTCGGCTTCTTCCTTATTCCGGGCCTACCCGACGACGTGATCTGTTTCGTCGCCGGCATCACCAAGATCTCTATGCCGTACCTCGTCGTCCTCGCCGCAGTCGGCCGGTTCCCGTCGATCCTGCTGTTCAATCTCGCGGGCTCACAGGTGGCTGACGACCGGATCATCAGCGCCGTGACCCTCCTCGTCGCTCTGCTCGTAGTCAGCACCGTGGCCCTGTACTATCGCGATACGCTGATCGCCGTGCTCCGCCGGGAGCGTGCCTGATACTGCCGGCTATATGTCTGTCACGAATTGCGGGCCTCGAATTCTACATTTTGATGGTAATATAGACGTAATATAGGAACTCATAAGTTTCAAAAGGACCACATTTGTCCCATGCTAGTTCGTACAATAGATAAGGTAGTTGATATTATTACGGGCCGCAGCAAACTCACGGTTGCGGTCATGCTCGTTCTGACCGTCGTGATGCTCGTGGGTGCGGCCAGCCCCGCCGAACCGGCGAGTTCTGAACTCGGTGAAGACAGTCTCGAACAGGAAAAACTGGACTACATCAACGCGAACTACGGTGTTGGCGAAGAGGAAGTGACGCCAGTGCAGGTGTACGTCCGCAATACTGACGGGAACGTACTCTCGCAGGAATCGATGGTAGCGACGCTTCGCGTCCAGCAGGATCTCCTCGCTGAAGAGGCCGTTGCAGATGTAGCCAATCCGAACACGCCGGTGTTCGACATTTCGAACCGGGTGGCAAGCAGACTCGCCAGCGAG
Source organism: Halapricum hydrolyticum (assembly GCF_025517535.1). Classification (NCBI taxonomy): domain Archaea; kingdom Methanobacteriati; phylum Methanobacteriota; class Halobacteria; order Halobacteriales; family Haloarculaceae; genus Halapricum; species Halapricum hydrolyticum. Next base: position 15,162 of record NZ_JAOPKC010000017.1, on the reverse strand, counting down.
CAGAACCTGGATCTCGACGCACAGATCGCTGCACTCGAAACTGCCGACGAGCAGACTGTCTCCGAAACTGTGAGACAAGTGCTGGCAGAGGAACCTGATGCCCAGCAGTTGCTACCGCGGACCTACGAATCCGGGTCAGCGACTGCCGAATCGCGGACCATGGTGTTCGTCTTGGAGGGGGCACCCGAGGACGCGTTTGCTCCAACGGGTCCGATTGCCGACGCACAGGAAGTCATCCACGACCGAACCCAGGCCGAACAGCAAGACGAGTACTTCATGCTCAGTGGCCCTGCAGCTCAGGAAATCAACGCCCAGGCGGTCTCTGATACGCTGACGCTGATTGGTCCCATCGCACTCCTGTTGATCCTGGTGGCCCTGGCCTTCGCCTACCGGGACGTCGCCGACGTTCTCGTGGGGATGTTTGGTGTGATCGTCACGCTCATCTGGATGTTTGGGCTCATTGGCTGGCTAAACGTTCCCTTCGGGCAGGCAGTCATCATCGCGCCAATTCTGTTGATTGGCCTGAGTATCGACTACGGCCTGCACGTGTTCATGCGTTACCGGGAGGAACGTGGTCCCGACGAGCCGATTCGCCCGCCAATGCGTCGGGCGCTGTCCGGTGTGGCCGTCGCCCTGGTGCTCGTGACGGTCACGACCGCGCTTGGCTTTCTCTCGAACTTCACAAATCCGCTTTCGGAGATTAGATCGCTCGCGTTCGCCACTGCACTCGGAGTCATCGCTGCACTCATCGTGTTTGTGACTCTCGTACCGGCGGTCAAAGTGGAGATCGATGGCCTCCTCGAACGCTTCGGCAGGAACCGTCGCAAGCCTTCGATCGGAGCCAGTGAGGGCCGCGTCAGGAGCTTCCTCACCCTCGGCGTTTCGGCTGCCCAGCGGTCGGCAATCGTAGTCGTTGTCGTGGCGCTATTGATTACGGCAGGCGGGATCTTCGCCTTCGGCGCGCTCGATACGTCGATGGGAGACCAGCCTGACCAGCCCCCAGCGTGGCAACAGAACCTCCCCGAACCCTTCGCAATCGAAGAATACGAGTATCTCGACGACTGGAAGTATGTCCAGGAGAACTTCCAGCGGGCGGGACCCGGAGTCTCTCCGGCGCAGATTCTCGTCGAGGGTGATGTCGCGACGGCGGAGGCACTGGCGCGGATGGATGAAGCAGAACGACAGTTCGCCGAGTCAGATGTCGCCTTCCGGCGGACAGACGGGTCGGTGCCGAGCCAGACGCCGCTGTCGGTGATGCGCGCGGCTGCGGCCGAGGACCCCAACTTCCGTGCGACTTTCGAGGCCGCTGATACAGACAGCAACGGCGTGCCTGACCAGAACATCCAGGAGGTGTACGACGCGCTGTTCGCCGCGGCCCCACAGGAGGCATCACAGGTCCTCGAACGACAGAACAACGAGTACCGGTCGGCTCGACTCGTGCTGCCAGCGACGCAGGACCTTGATTTCACGCGTGTGGCCGGTACGGTCCGTGGGAGTGCCAGCACAACAGGCGAGGCGCCCGGGGTGATCGCGACTGCGACTGGTGAGGATGTGATCATCCAGGTCCAAGTCGAACTGCTGACGGAGAACATCCTCCAGACGCTCGTGATCGCGCTGATCGTCATCTTCGTCCTGATGTCGGTGTTGTACCGGGTCAGGCGGGGCAGTGCTACCCTCGGCGCACTGACGGTGCTACCGATCGGGATGGTCATCGCGTGGGTGTTCGTCGCGATGTGGCTACTGGACGTGCCGCTGACGCTGTTCACAGCCCTACTGATGAGTCTAGCAATCGGACTGGGTACAGACTACACGATCCACATCAGCGAGCGCTTCGCTCAGGAACTGGAGGAGACCGGAGATACCACCGAAGCGCTGGAAACAGCCGTCGCGGGCACTGGTGGCGCACTGCTGGGCAGCACTGCCACGACAGTCGCTGCGTTCGCTACACTCTCGCTGTCGACGTTCCCCGCAATGCAACAGTTAGGGATGCTGGTCGCAATCGCGTTGCTAAGCTCGCTGGTGATGGCGGTGTTCGTGCTCCCGAGTCTCATTACGCTTTGGGTACGATACGGTGGGCGGGAGCCGACAGCTCCCGAGACGATGTCCTCCGCAACGTCGAGTGAAACCGAGCCGATAACCGATGGCGGGTTCGACCAGTGGTCTGAGACCGACAACGGGGGCAAACGTGACTGAAGATAGTCCAAAGGCGGCCAAACCTGGCGATCCGGACGGCTCCGCTTCGTTCGGTGCACTATACGATCGTGCGGTCGAATCACTCCTGAGCGTCCCCGTATCGGACACATGGATCGACTCGGCGAGCGGCCGGACCCACCTGCTCACTGCCGGCGATCCCTCCGCTCAACCAGTAATCGTCTTTCAGGGTGGCAACGTGACGAACCCGGTGACTTTGTGCTGGATACAGACGCTGGCCGACGACTACTATCTCATCGCGCCGGATACCCCTGGCCAACCTGGGAAGACGACCGTCGAGATAGCATCCGATTTCGGACTGTGGGTTGTCGAAGTGCTCGATGGGCTGGGTCTCGATAACGTAGCAATGCTCGGAATCTCCCACGGAGGTGGCATCGTGCTGGAAGCGGCTGTCGAAGCACCGGCCCGGATCGACGCCGCTGCGTTGATCGCCCCCGCTGGCTTCGGAACGTCACTCTCCCTGGATCTCGTGCGGATTGTTCTCCTCTCGCTTGGCTATCGGTTTCTGCCGCGGCAGCAGTTACTGCAGCGTGCCCTCGCACCGATGTTCACACAGTCGATTTCGACGGTCGACGAGACTATCATCGAAACCGTGGGCACCGCACTCCGGACTGAAGATTTGCGGGCGGAGTTCCCGGGACCAGCGGATCCCGAATCGCTAGCAGGGTTCGAAGCCCCGACACTGGTCATTACAGCCGAACAGGACCCGTTTTTCCCGGGGAGACGAACCTGCAAGCGGGCAGCGCGTCACCTACCATCGCTCGAAGAATGTGTCATGCTTACAGAGGAGCGTCACTTCCTCTCACCAGCGGGACAGCACCGCGCGAGCGAGCGGATCCAGACATTCCTTGGCGAACACACAGGTGTGACTCAATGACGGGTGCCTACAGCCCCCGTTTCAGTCGGAGCTCTGTCTTCTGGATATCCCCAGATAGCACCCTCTAGTGCTACTTTATCCCAGTTCGAGATGTAGCGTCTACCGGGATGGTACAATCTTCCTCACGCGGTATCGGAGATATCCGGACAACGAGACGACGAGTACTCGCGACGACAGCGACACTCGCGGTCGTTGGGCTGGCTGGTTGTGCTGACGAACCCAATTCCGACGGGAGTCTCAGAGTGACCGTGAACAACCAGCGCGGGACTGCCCAGCGGATAACGGTAACTGTCACCGACAGTGACGGTGAACAACATGTGAAGAAAACTGACACCGTCCCCGCGAACGTCAGCCAGCCTTTCGAAAGCAGCGGGTACGAGGATGGCCAGTACACGATTCAGGTTCAGGGCGAAGACTGAGCGACCAGTAGCGTCTGGCGGCCCAGTGTGTGTCGGAATTTCGAGTTTCTCACACGTCTTAACTCTCCCGACCAGACGCCGATGGTAGCCGCAGAATCGTCCTGTCTCGACGATCAAGAATAACTGCTTGCTATCGATTCTTTCATCTGATGTGCCAGGTAATGTGACTCACTGCTAGTTTATGCTCTGGGAGAACGTTTAGACATATAACATGTCTTCAGAGACTGATTCGTTAGAGAGTCGACCGTCACTCGTCGCCACAGTCACGACCGAAACGATCCCGGATCGAGAGATAGTGGAAGTCCTCGGAATCGCCCGGGGAAACACAGTCAAGGCGCGGAACCTGGGTCGAGATATCACACAGGGATTTCGGAACATCGCTGGCGGTGAACTCAAAGCTTACTCGACGTTGCTTTCGCAGGCCCGCGACGACGCTATCGCGCGAATGGAAGCGGACGCAGTCGAGATGGGCGGCGATGCCGTCGTCAACGTCCGAATGGAAACGTCTGAAATCACCAAGGGCGCTTCTGAAGTGATCGCCTACGGAACCGCTGTTCGACTCGACTGATCCGGACGACTCCTGGCGGTCTACCATTGAAGTGGCCAGCCAGTCGCCCTCCGATACTTCCAACACACCTACAGTATTATTAGCTCTCGACACCTCGTGGTCCTGATGAGCGAGCAGCAACCGACACCCGTCCGAGGAGAAGTAGCGGCGGGTTTCGAGCCAGTCGAACGCGTTTTTCGTGCAAATTTCACAGATCGGAACGAACTCGGTGCAGCATGTGCGGTCTACCACGCCGGTGAGAAGGTTGTCGACCTCTGGGATGGATACAGGGATACCGCCGCGACGAAGCCCTGGGAAGAAAACACGATGGTGCTCGTCTTCTCCACGACCAAAGGTGTGTCCGCGGCCGCGATGGCACTCGCCCACGCTCGGAACTACTTCCAATACGATGACCAGGTGAGCATCCACTGGCCGTCGACAACTAGTACCGGTTTTATCAACCGGCGGATCGGGAGTAACGTCAAAGCCGGATTCAAACAGATGAACGAGGCCCTCAAGGAACGAGTTGAAACCGAATAGCTGGCAACAAGATCGTGTATCCGTTACCGGCTCGAAACCAATAAAAACCGATCGGGATCTGAAAGTCGATTCCGTTCACGTACTGCACGTTTGTCCCGCAATAGCTCGGCTTCTCAGGCGTCGGCAAGTTGTATGCTACGAGCGATTACTCGTCAGCTTTGTTTGTTTCGTGTAGTGCTTCGAGGCGTGACTGCGGTCAAAGCCGGCGGCATCAATCCCGGCGACACCGTTGGTCGGGAGAACGTGACTGAGAGATTGAGAAGAACCCGCCAAACAGCCATGTCAAGGCGATTGAAGGCCTTACACAACGTCGAAGGAGACGAGATCCCCTCAAGATTGAGGAGGGACTCCGAATCCGGGGTATCTCGATAAGTTCGTCAAGAAGCGTCCGGTACGTCGTATTCTTCCGAACCTTGAGACAGAGGAGGACGATGTGTTGATGAAGTGTGTACCGCCATCTCGAGAACTTTGAGGAGTAACGAGCGACAGCTCGCCAAGCCAGGTGCATCGCTTGCTCAACGAACCGGAGTAACTGCGACTTCGGGAGGGCTTCCATCCGGTCAGACTATGGGACGAACCTGTAACTCTCTGAGGATTTCAACAGAGCCACTTTATCGTAACCGCTAGATGGCGATGGGGCGGGTGCACTAAGCGACTCCGACCTAAAGGAGACTGACCCTGGGGTCGCAAGACTGCGAGGCAGTGTAGTACTTCACGCGAACGAAGGAAGCGGATGGGTCGGGGCGGATTTGGAAACCGGCCGACATGACGGGCCTGCTCAAAACCGCTTGCGCGGGCCCGTCTAACATCGCCCGCGCTCGCTCCGCTCACGAGGGCGATGCTTCCTCCGTGTGAATAGGGAGCGATCCCAGCCTGATACGGTTCGACTGGCACAGTGCTGCGGAACCCTGTCGTGGTAACACGAAACAAAGGGTACATCATGTACAGTGAACCGATTTCACCGTCCCAGGCGATCGAAGAGTATCTTACCGCCCGATCGAACGAACTGGCCGACGCAACGGTCCAGAATCATCGATACCGATTGAAGCAATTCCGGCTCTGGTGTGATGAAGTCGAGTTCACCGATATGCGTGAGCTCTCGGGTCGAGAAACGGAGTCATTCCGGCTGGCACGTGAAAGCGAGGGCTTAGCTCCGATGACAGTCCGGAACCACCAGATGACGCTTCGTGTCTTTGTCGAATGGTGTGAGACCCAAGGATACGTCAAGCCCGGTGTATCCGAGAAAATTCGCACCCCAGCAGTAGCGAAGTCCGATCGAACTCGAGACGACAAGATTAGCCACGAAACCGCTCAGGATATGATTAATTCCCTGAGCCGATTCGAATACGGCTCTCTGAGGCACGTTCTCATCCACGTCCTCTATCACACCGGGATGCGTACCGGAGCAGCCCGAGCATTAGACGTCGATGACTTCGTCTTGGATCCGGATCCACATCTACAGGTCCGACATCGCCCCGAGACTGGCACCCCATTGAAGCGGGGCATCGATGGCGAACGGAACGTGTCGATCGTTGACTCCGAACTCGTTAAAGCGCTCCAAGACTATCGCGATCGGACCCGTCCTGAAGTCACTGATGAAGACGGCCGGGAACCACTATTCGCATCCCGACAAGGCCGGATAGCGAAAACAACGATCCAGGCCCATAGCTACAGAGCGACCCAGCCCTGCGAATGGACTGGGGCCTGTCCTCACGATCAAGAGGTGGACGCGTGCCCGTACCGATCAGCAGATAAGGCATCACAGTGTCCCTCATCGATCTCCCCGCACGCGTTAAGGCGATCGGCCATCACCTCGCATCTAGACCGTGACGTTCCGAAAGATATCGTCTCGGGTCGGACCAACGTTTCACGGAAGCGTCTGGACCAGCACTACGATGCCAGAGACGAAGAGTCGAAACGGCAGACAAGACGTCGCCAGTTGGAGAATATGGATATATAGACGGTATTAATTTCATCCGAATCTCTCTACTATTTCGAACACAGAGAACCAGTTGGAGATATCAACACAGCAGGGATCACACGTGGGTGGGCAGTGAACCCAGCAACATCCAGATTATCCGGTCGCTCATACCGACGACTCATGACTTGGTTGAATCCCGGGTAGTGAAGCTTCTAATGCGTTCGATTTCGGCGATCTCATGCTCAGGTTACGACTTCGCAGGATGAGCGAAATGCTCTTTCTTCACTTTCACCGTGGTCCGGGAACCTTCTTATAACAAGATGACAAATTAGGGCACATGGATCCAATAGATGATCCATACGCGGATGATTCGCTTGACGCGGACTCCTTCGGTCTCGAAGGGTGGGATGGGATAGACGAGATCGAGGTGGAGGATAGCGAAAACGAAATATGCGACCACGACGAGCACAAGGAGGTCGTGCCTCTACAAGAAATGCGAGGGGCATCAGCCATGGGTTATGGCGGGCAGTTCAGCACAAGTGAAGCGATGATCGTTTGCAAAAAGTGTGGGAAGGCTAAACCCGCAGAAAGAGTCGACCAAGGTAACGATTTCTTCGGGTTGTAGGGCGTTTCGGGCCTACATTATCATAAAGTGAGTGTGTAATATCGTGTTGGGGTATGGCCGACGAACGAGACTGGACAAGGATTTTCCAAATAATGTGTGATACAGATGAAATCAAAGCACGCGCTGGTGCCGAACACACTGATGAAACCTCACACGCCATCAATTTCTACTCAAAACAAAACGAACGCTCGATATGGGTGATCGGGTAGCTGTACAGGGAGACACCAAATTGGTCAGTTTTGAAGATAGTGTAGACTTAGTCGGTATCGTAGACTCTCCGAACTATGTCCGTAACTCGATACTGGATGAAAAAATAGCCAAGCGAATCGTGGAGTACCTCGATGATCGGGAGAATATATTCGACGACTGTGTTGAGGAAGTAGGACGGTTGAAACGAAAACGGAGAGAGAATGAGCATGACGACGTCGTCTTGCCAACCTCTTCAGGTGGGTGTTGAATTCGATCCCATTATGTGCGATCGAAAGCTCTCTATCGGGGAATAAGACCACGGCACTCAGTAGGATTGCCGATATTTTTGACTTCTATAGCTGATACCGCAAAGTAGAACCTCAGTCAGAGATTAGTTATATTAACATGGTGAACAAGCGGGAGCGTCTGATTCGAAACAAGGCAGCCACAGTCGCCAATCAAGATTCATATCAGATCCGGGAAGCCGATATTGACCATCTTGAGACTCTTCGTGAGGCATGTGGTCTGAATATGGGTGAAATTAGCAATCTTCTCGGGAAGCCCAATAATTGGTACTCAAACCATCAACGAGCAGGTGGGACGCATGAGTTCTCACGACCAGACTATTTCAGAATCAGAGATCTACTGGAAGTCGAATACCTTCGAGACCGCGTTGGATTCAGCGAAAATGAGGTTTCGCGTGGTGTCAACAATTCGTCAGGGTGGTACGAAAAACATCTAAAAGACGGATTCAAAATAGATGAGTACAATAAAGTTCTTGTTTTCCTTGTGACAGCAGCAGTCATCCAATATAAAAATGATGTCCTTAATGAGGAGACACTAAATGAGTTTGTCAACCACGGAATTGTTGGTGAGGACCTCATCCAAGATCTAAAGAGCTCCGTCGATATTGACTATGGTCATTAGTAGATAATGAGTATTCATTAGAGTCCGATATCAAACCTATCACGTGTTACTCTTTCTGTAGGTGTGTCATTAAGATCAGTAGACCGTGGACGTCCCTCCTCAAGCGTGTATAGGTCCCGAATTTGGCGAAGTGGATAAACCAGGCTCCAAGAAAGTTGATCCCCGTCGGAGTAGCCCTACGTCTCAGTGAGTAATTCGACCGCTCTTGGATCTATTTGGTACGTGATGTAGCCAATATCGGGTGGTTTCGCGGTAATATAGTACTCAGTCTGTCGTGGGTGAAGAGTTTCGGATGCACTCACACGTCGATTCAGGGTTGGCATCGAGTATGTAGAGAATCAAAGACGACGGTAATGAAGCTACCCCAGTATCTTGCCACCTGAGAGTGGGCTTGACGACCACTCCAAGTTATTACCAGGAGAATTAATTACTTTACCATCTATACGGAAATATTTATGTTATACACCTCTAACTCTACTTGCCATGGTATCCGTACCATGACAGCGATTGAAACCTAGAATACAATGAACAAAGAAGATGATCTGAACAAATCTGATTTGGATGAGAAGCAGCGTGCTGTTTACGTTAGTGAGGAGGTCTGGGATGCCGTTGACGACGTATTTAGAAAGACAAACGCTCTTCGTGAGCTTGACGACAAGGAACAGTTTGAGAAGCACAAGCACTTCATGGAAGCATTATTCAAATTCGCGATTGAGCACAAGGACGAGATAGAGGAGAAGGCCGAAGAGGAACTGAAGTAACACAACAGTAGACAACGATTAGAACCCGAATTGTTACAGTATAAATTTCCAAGTAAACGGTTCGAGACGTTAGTTTGCAATGAAAAGACTAGCGGGAATAATCTCCTTGAGATTGATCGCATGAGATCTAGGTGGTGCCAACCAGATCTTTCAGGGACTGAATATCACCTCGATCCACCTGCCCACACACAAAATAACACTCGCAAAGTGGAGTCTCACTCGGCTCCGAAAGTAGTGGGATGACTTATGAATCAGAGTTTGCTTAGGAATCACCGGCTCCAAAACAGCTTAGCAAGATGAGGTTACTGAGGATTCTTGAGAACCAATTTTCCTGCCTTCTTGGAACTCTTAGTAGTTGGTTCCAACAGAGCCATGCATTCGACGAACTTTATTTCCAACCGGGTTCCGGATTAACGTGGGTTGTTCAGCTACGACGACTCCCTGAGATTAGCCAAGGAGGTTCATTGTCCCAGAGATGAAGGGGGGCTTTTCTCAGAGGCAGATTACATAGGAGTTGTAGCAGAATACTCGTCTTCAATATCTACTCGGCTCTTTCGAAATGCCCGCCTGCCCCACGCATCCACTGTCGACGAATGAAGGAGCTCATCCTGCTCCATCTCGTCAACCTCTCCGAGATGAGGTAATTGGGTTAGAGCGTACACTGCACCTTGTGAATTCTGCCCCTGGAACTCGTAGTCGGTAGCGTTCACTTCATCTGCGTCGACAAGCGGGATCTCGTCTTCGCCGTTACCTCGGATTGAAATCGTATCCCTGTCGACCCTGTTTCCTCGCATGTTATCAGGGGAGTATTCACACTTCTCAACGAACTTCTCCACGACCGGCTTGAAGAGATCTCGGTCGACGTCGTCGTTACAATACACCATAATGTGTGCGTGTGGTGTTGCACGGTCATCTGTGCCTGCGATTACCAGAAAGTACTCCCAGTCATCAGACGAAAAAGGACTGTTCGGACTCTTCTGAAGCCGATAGCGAAGCGACTGCAGAGTGGGCGTCAATGCTTCGTTGAGTTCTGTAAGCAGGTCCAATCGACCGTGCGATTCTGGAGACAGTCGCAGAGACAAGAGGACTGTTGTCGGATTCTCATACGTGTCCAAGCACTGCCGATCGAGTGCCATCCCTTTTTTGTACCGGCTATTAGCGGTGTGCCGGCGACCTCGTCCCCAACCGTACTGATCGCTCGTAGAGCTCTCTCCGTGTCGTTGTTCAATGTAGGACTGAATGGCTTCTGACGCCGTCAATGGTTGCCCGTCATCGTCGAGATAACGATCCTTGTCGACAAGATCTGCGTTGGTCGCGATAGGTTGATGAAGTCCGAAATAATCTTGAGTCGTATCATCGGATGACTTGGGCCCAGATTGTCCACTGGGTTTGCTCCAACCGTTTGTGTCGTGGCCGTCTTTTGCTGTACATCCTATGTAATCTGCGTTCTCACTAGCCTTGTCTTCCCATAGGCTGTTCTCTTGAGGGACTGGGATCTGGTTGAGACTCAGAGCGTCGTTTTCTATCAGAAGGTGATTGATCTCAGTCTTGCTGTAGCCGTTCGCTTCAGCTTGCGCTCGGACTTCATCAATGCTTATCGGCTCGCCGGGGTCTACACCGACGCACTTCGCTGCTTCAACTATTAATTCGTCTAATGTGTTCGATAGTTCGCGAGATTCCATGCGACAGGCGACAACGTCAACGGCTCCGATGCGACAAATCTGCTTATGGATACTTGGATTTAAGCACTCTTTAAACTAACGAGATAGCATCACGCTCGTTAAAAATCACAATCTCAAACAGAGTAAATATCTACATCCAGTAAGCGTATATTTGGATCGACTCGGGTTTTATACGCTCTCCCTCATCGTCGATCTTGATCAGTTCGTTTGCTGACCAGCGGTACCTGAAGTCCGACATCGGCCCGAACTCGGGACACGTCTGAAACGGAGTGAGACTCACGAGCGGAACATGAGCGTGACTGACAACGTCGCAGATACCGCCATCGACGCGCACATCAACACCGCCTGATCGCCAGCAAGATAACACGGAGGGGTGGGAGATTACCACTGTATCAGGGTGTCATAGAACCAGTCACAAGGTATAGATTTCAAATATATCTTAATCGAATATATTGCTCACACCAGTATGTTCACAACGAGAAAAGGGTGATGAGGAATAATAGAGGATCGGACAGTAATTGTACAGTATGGGTGATGGGAGAGTCTATAAAAGCAGTAAGGGCGAGTATTTCGGTGATGCAGACGTTTGGGATCGGTTAGAATCGGGTCTGTGGGAACCCTGTTGCTGGTGCAGAGAAACAAACAGAGAATGGGTCGAAACACAACAGGGAGACTTACTCCTGTTAATCCCGATCTCTCGGCACGCAGTGCCTGACTGGAAAACCATCAGCTCTGATCCCGATGGTCTCAGGATACAGGAGAAACAACAGGTGTCCGTAGAGTGACCTCAATTCACCCTGTCTCTACCAATTCGCTCCACGGGTGTGCCAATCGTTCTATGACACCCTGACTGTATACTTGAATCTGTAGCCTTTCCTCGTACGGTATTTGGCCCGAATCAGAAACTACCGTGAAACGTCGTGCGACACATGACTGATAACAGCGACCACTGAGGACGACCCATTAGGAACGATTCTACAGTACAAAACAAAATGCACCTGTCCGGGAAACCCTATACTCGAAAAGACGCTCTAGAAGGTCATCTTGAAATGCGAATCAACTGGACTCCCAGTAATTAACAGCTGCTTCCAGTCTGCGAACAGTTCCGAGCAACATGAGTAGACCAATCGCTACCGCATACATCATAAATCCAATACTTATATAGAAATTGTCGGACAGGCTCACATCTACCGAGACACCAGCACCCTCCGCCAAAGCGCCAAAGATGAAGAATGCAAGACCAAGAAACAGTGCCCCAGATATAAGATCCCGAATCCCACTTCTATCACGGAACGTGATCAAGTCAAGGATGTTCGCATTTCTAAGACGACCCCCGTCGGTGACTATCGGATTATATGCGAGGTCATAGAGAGTGACATTATTGTAATTGTACTCGTCTAGTACATCGAGCTCGACTAGTTCATCCAACCGGTCATTAACTGTCTTCTTTGCCGGATCTCCCTCAAGATGCTGTTGTATCATGTATCGAGACCAAGGCTTCTCCTTTTTCTCTTCGTCCATCACACGGACGATATCTTCATGCTGAACAACCCAAGAAGGGTCAGAGTCCAGCTTGTCCTGTATGTCATCGGGAATCGCCATATTCGTTCATCCTACGCGAGTATGATAAAGCCAGTACAATGTTTAACTGATATTAGTTGTTACACGGCCGGATGGCATGATTATCCGGGCGGATAAATGGTCTAATCGGGCGTATTAGGACTTCATGGGCGCAATATTGGGTAAAACGGCCACCAGGGTATTTTACCACCGAAACCATTGTCAGTTATGTATGGTGTCACAACCTACAGCTGAGATATTCAGTGCGTTCGTGTATGGTGTAGCTGCAATGATCGGTGGCGGGATTCTGTTCGAGGGAGGAAAGAGATACGTCAAGACAGCTGGTAGTAATCTGTTTAAAGGGAAGATCGAGGCGCTACCATTCTTTTTCAGCGTGCTTGTACTAGGATGGATTCTTAAATACTTGGATCCAGCTGTGAGTGTGTTTGTCTATTCTATTCCAGTATTGCAACGATTGGGGATAATGGTCCTTGGCACAATGCTGCTGTTCAACTATTCGGTGGACAACTTCCGGTACACTGACCCAAAATCAATAGCAGTGTATGCTGTGGGCGTGGCCCTTGTTCTCTCTCCAACGTTCGGATAAGACTCTCACGAAGGAGATTATTAGTGGAAAGCATCCTGTCAATGTTGACAGCTACCGATTGATGATTCTGAGGAGGTATTGAGTCATTCCCTGCTATACTAAGCATTCATAGGGTAAGATGCTCTTCTCCGTACCAACAGTGAGATTTCGAAGATCGTCAAAGAAAGACGATTAGGACCTGTCTACAATAAGCCATATTACGTGAGATAACGACCCACTGCATATTTGTGGAAGCTGAATCAATTTATTCGGCTGTGGCAATTAATGATATTCCGTGGGTCACGATCATCTTGACCTTGGTGATGGGGGCGACCCATCTCGTATCGCCCACTATTACACCCCTCTCTTACACTATCCTCGCCCCGTGGATGCATGCGGGTTTCAATCACCTTTGGCAGAACCTCCTCGTGTTCGTTCTACTTGGTACGTTGGTAGAGAGGCGTGTGGGCTTAGTCACGTTCCTCTTGTTCGCAGTGTTGATTCCTTATCTCGCGCTTCATCTACCAGTAGTGTTTGAGTACGGCGGGCCCTCAAGAGGCGCAAGTGGTCTTACTATGACGTTGACTGGATACGCAATTCCGGCATTAGTCGTCGACCTTGCTGAGCGTATCGAGTCTTTTGAAGCTGATGCAAGAGATGTTGCTCTCGGAATCGGGATTCTGCTCGTCTTGATATACTTGAGCTTGGATGTATGGGTGACAGTCCAACGGTTCGCAGGTATTCAGTCGCGACCAGATGGTGTAGCGGTTTCGGCGCACGCGACTGGGCTTGTTCTTGGAGTGCTATGGTTTGGTTGGCGGGTACTTCGTCACGATCTGGACAACGCATGACGGGCGTGTTGCAAGCTATTCGCGCTGTGTATCGTGGCCTGCCCGGTTCGATCTAACGAGAAACTTCAGTAGAGGCAGGGAAATATAGAGAATGTATTCAGCAGGCTCATCCTGGTCAGACTGCTTGAGTACTTCGCCACCCACTCTATTCATTGCGTTATGAGGGAATCATCAAGGCATTCAGGTTACTCCGCTGCTGCTACCTCTAAGCGGATCTCAATGTTGCGTGCATCGCACATTTTCTGAAATTTCTGTTTTGACTCCCAATCAACTTCATTTAAGAGAAGTGTGACCTCAACTTCCCAAGAGCTTATAGAGAATTCCGATTGAAAACTCTCGCTCTCCATCAAGAGCTCACCAATGACTTCTTCTGGGACCTCACCATCAGTGTTTTTCACTTCAACCAACTCATAGCAGTGAATCTCTTTCTCTGGCCAGCGTTCTGAGTCTCTTGGCCAGCGAACGACACTATCTATCCGTTTTCGCGTTTGGAGAGCAACCTCTTTGAATACAATCGCATAGTCTTCTTTCCGGGTTTTCGATGGGTACTCTCCCGGTGTAGTTTCCCAGACATCGGGCCCATCCGAGCATACTTTGTCTAACCATCGGTTGAATATCTCCTCTTCCGCTTGATTTTGTATTTTGCTTCTGGATTTGTCAGTTAGGGAATGGAGCAGATCATCTCCTGGTGGTTGTCCATTGGGATCTGGCACGGGCATTCTATTAATTGAATACGTGGTTGTTTCTTTTAGCACTTTTTACAAGTTACTGAGACGAGCTACTCCTTGATTGTCACTAATTTGGTCTTCATCGGTTTCGGGCGAATACTGGCCCGCTGTCAGCGACCACACGTGCCTTGATCTTGACTCCTATCGGTCCTCCCGTCTGTATCGAAGAACCTCGCCTTCTGTCTCGTCATCCGACAGCGGGGCTGTTCTTCCGTATTCTGCGAGTCATCGTCGGCAAGCCGACTGAGATCTGCCCGTAATGCCTTGTTCGTGTCTTGCTGGGACAGAATGTCTAGGTCAAGAGCAACTTCTCCGTGCCTATCCATTATCACGATGGGGGAGATAAAGAGTCGAAAAGATAGACCCGGCGTCGCCAGTTAGAAAACATGGAGCTATAGCAACGGTATTGATAATATCTTTACATACGCGCTCGCGTCGAACGCGTATCTGATCTTCCAGACCCTCTACTACACGGGGATCAGACGATCAGACATGTGGTCGCTGGATGTCGACGACTGGGTCGCTGACCAACGGTATCTGAAGCTCTAACATCGGCCCGAGCTCGGGACACGTCTGAAACGGGGTGAGACTCACAAGCGGAACGTAAGCGTGACTGACGACATCTTAACTACCGCTATCGACCATCCGTGTTCGGTTAAGGAGAGAAACCGAGAGACGCTAGCGTTTTGATGAGGTTATCTTCAGAAACCGCGTAGAGAGAGGTTGTGCTACCTGAAC
>NZ_JAOPKC010000016.1:0-64662 GCF_025517535.1 Halapricum hydrolyticum | reverse complement strand
GTTCGGGACAATAATGATCGTGGCGTCGATGACCTGATGGAAGAAATCGATCACCTGTTCGTTCATTCAACAGCTGACGCTAACGTGCAAAGCTGAGTATATAACTGTCTGTCGTATAGTCTGTGATATGGACCGGCGATCTCGCGCTGTAGCGCCCATTATTTCTACTGCTCTTATGGTGGCGATTGTCGTTGTTCTTGGTGCGACTATTAGCGTTTTTGTGCTCGACATCGGCTCAGATATCCAGTCGGAACAGCCGTGAACGCACCCCGGGGTCAAGCCCCGGGGCTTCCTGCTTCTACGACGCGCTTTGCACTCACGTCCTCCCGGTGAGGAGTGAGCGTAGGGAGCGCAGTCTGCACAGGCGTTGATTCGGAGCGTCCCGCCCCTAACTGCTTGAGTCCGCGAGAGAGAATATTCTTCGCCGCGTTGAGGTCTCTGTCTTCCGTATGGCCGCACGCTGGACACGAATGTTCACGTACCCAGATTGGTTTGCCTGTTTCCACACCACACACAGCGCACTCCTTGGTCGTTCCTTCCGGTTTCACCGTTTCGACGTGTGTACCGTGGAGGTCAGCCTTGTATTCCAGCAGTTCAAGAAAGCGTGACCATGCGGCGTCTTGCTTGTTCTTGGCGTTCTGGCTGGTTTCCAGCATCGGCTTCACGTCCAAGTCTTCGACGGCCACCACGTCGTACTCTGTGACAAGCCACGTCGTCAGTTTGTGCTGGTAGTCTCGCACCTTCCGCTTGATTGTTCGTTTCGCTTGGGCCACCTTTCGGCGTTGCTTCTCCCAGTTGGCGGAGCCGTGTTTTTTCCGGTCAAGTTTCCGCTGTTCGCGGGCGTAGCGGTCGTACTCATCGGACAGGTCGAGTGTATCCACGGACAGGTTCTCCGAAGTGTGGATGTAGCTCGTGATACCAAGGTCAACGCCCACGCAGTCCTCGGGCTCAATCTCACTGAGTGGCGGTTTCTCGGGTGTGTCTTCGACAGTGGTGACGAGTGAGACGTACCATTCGCCAGTCGTCTCTTTTTTCAGGATTACTTCGTCAATGTCCTCTGCTAGTGGTACGTCGCGGTCTGCACGGATGTTAAACCAGCCAATCTTTTCGAGTCTGAGTCGCACGAATCGGTCGTCGCCCGTGTTGTAATCCACGTTCCAGCGACGGGGTTGATTGTGCGACACCGACCGAAATTCGCCTGCTCCTTGCCACTGCAACCGCCCAACATCGTAGCCCTCCTTTCGGCGTTCTTGCAGCGTCTCAAGGTCGCTGTGAATCTGGCTGATAGCCTGTTGTGCGGCGTGTTGTGACGGTTCGGCAAAGGTCGGCCACTGGTCTGTCCAGTCTTTGAGTTTGCTGTGTTGGTCGTAGTCAGATGGCCTGTCGTTGTAGTCCGAGTTGTAGTAGTCCCGGACAGCGTGATTACGATCTGCCGGAGAATGTCGATCTGGTGCCACGCTTCGCTCGCAACGTCGTCGGACAGATATGCGCGGAAGCGAAGCGTGTGTTTCATCGTGGTTAGTCAAGTTTTTCGACGGTGAGTTTCAACTGGTCGCCTTCTTCCAGATTAAGTGCCTCACGCACTTCTTCTGGGATTGTGACTTGCCCGCGTTCTCTGAGTTTTGGGTAGCACTCCATCAAACTCATTGTTATTTATTCATACCCAATCGTAATAAAGGTTGCGTGTTGTCGGCTTCAACCCCGGGGTCAAGTCGTCCGAGAATCTTTGATTCTCGTGATCACGGAAATCTCCGATTTCCGGACGACCCCGGGGCAGTCGCCTTGACCGCCTGTACAAACTCACAACAGTGGAGATGGGGGAGGCGTCTTGACAGCCTCCTCGCCCTGAAGGATATTTTGCGCCTGTTCGCGACAGGGGCGAGATCCGAGACAAGAAGGCATGACCGACATCAACAGTGACCAAGAACAGCCGACGGAGTGAAGTGATCGGCCGGCGACCCGGCAGGTAGTGACGAGGGCACAGTCCGGGCCACAGACGCGGGAGGAACTGCTCGTTCGGGCCGCCGCGTACGCCGAAACGGTCGACATTGATATCGATACTGATACGATCGAGTGGACAATTTCCGAACGCGCAAAGCGTCGGGCGGGGAGTTGTCGCTACGACGGAGCGAATGGACAGGTCACGATCGTCCTGACCTGGGACGCTTACCGAGCGGTCGGCTGGGAGCAATTCACGGGGACGATCCGGCACGAACTCGTCCACGCCTGGGAATTCACTCATTACGGCGAGTCAGGTCACGGTCCGCGATTCCGTCGGAAAGCCGATGAACTCGACGCGCCGAGACACTGCGAGTCGTTCACCGACGGCCGGCTCCGACTGGCCTGTACCGACGAGGACTGCTCGTGGATGACGGAACGCCACCGTGCGTCCGAGCCGGTAAAGTATCCGGATCGGGGCTACCGTTGTGGCGACTGTGAGAGCCCGTACGTCGTCGAACACGTCGATTCGGGGCTGACCTGGCGAACAAACAGCGGGTACGAGCGCGTTCGTGACAAGCTTGGTGAGGACTGGTGACATAAGCCAAACAGTAAAGTCCTGACAGAACAACCACCAGTATGGACCGAGAGGACATCTTCGAGGCATTGCCGACACCGGCCACACACTCGTTTCCGGACTACTCGTTGCCGAAGGGCGATCCCGTGTTGCCGATCGCGATCACTGCCGACGAGCTGGAGACGCTGCTTGATCTCTACGATCGGTTCGCTGCCGTCGATCCGACCGGCATCGACGATAACCCCTTTCTGAAAGCCTCGACAGAGTTTCTTCAGCAGGCGTTCGGCGCGCCTGCCTATCGGCCGGACGAACAGCTCACCGAGGACATCGCCGCCATGCTCAATGACTTCTCGGACGACCTCGGCGGCGCGGATATCGGCGTCGTCGACGCGACACCGAAACACCACCAGACGCTGTATTTCTTCCTGACGACGTGCAAAGGGTATCACCTCGCGCCGCATCTCCAGTTTTCGCCGCCCGGGGACAGCATCGAGACGCTGTATACCGTCTATCAGCGGGTGGTCGAACAGGACGTGTATCTCAAGCGCCCGCAGACGGTCCTCGAGAGCAGTTGAGACGGACTGCTGGGTCTGTTCCACGTCGACCGCACGGCAGCGTGCAGCCGTAGCGATAAGTCGTTACAGCAGTCCGTATGATGGCGACCGGTGGCAACGGGACTTGTGTCCCCCGTGCATGGGTACAGTGCCGGCCGCTCGGATGGCGGGCGACGAGCGACTGGATGGAAGCCAGAGCGGACGTTTTCGCCCGCTGAGAATTTGCTGTGTGTTATTTTCTCCCACAGTGTGAAGCTACAACTAGAGGGGCCATGACCGTTAGAAATCACATGACTGTGGGTGTCGAGACGGCGGGGCCGGATACGACCGTCGAAGCACTGGCGATGCGGCTCGAACAGGCGGACGTCGGGTGCATCATCATCGAGGAGGAGATGAAACCAGTCGGAATCGTCACGGATCGAGACCTGGCGACTCGCGTCGACGCACGCGACCGCCCGGCTTCGGACGTACTCGCCGAAGACGTGATGACGGCGGATCCGGTGACGATCACCGAGGACGCGGACGTGTTCGCTGCGCCACGGACCATGCGCGAGAACGCGGTCCGACGGCTCATCGTCGTCAACGACAGCGGGACCGTCGTCGGAATCATCACGCTCGATGACCTGATGCGGCTGTTCGTGGACGGCATGGACGACCTGACGGACGTGATCGACGCCGAATCGCCCACCTACTGACGCTTCGATCGGACAAGCAGACAGCCGCGACGGCCAACACCATCGCGATCAACGCAAGCACGACGGCACTGGCAGCAAGCACAAACGACGGCAATCACGGTTTCCGAACGAGCAGGGAAAATGGGTCACGTATCTCACTCAGGGAATTGGCCCGTATCCCAGGATACAGGCTGCTTCCCGACCTGCGTGGTGTCTCTCCTGAGAGGGACGCTGGGGAGTCATTGCTCAATGGGCCCGTGGAATGTCGACTTGTGCTTTAGGGAAAAGGGCTGAAGCCTAGGCCGGGATTTGAACCCGGGCTCTCGTCCTTACCAAGGACGCGCTTTACCGCTAAGCTACCCAGGCGCGCATCTGTTGGTTACCCCGAGTTGTCTTTAGGCGTTTCGATTTGCCGGCAGGGTCGGCGACGGCTGTCGTGCGTCGAGGAGCGCCCGGTCAGTGGTCGACAGAGGTCCGGACGCCGTCAGTACCGCTGGAGTCGACGCTCACGACGGCCGTCAGCTGCTCGTGGAGCGACCGGGGGAGCGACGCCTCGGAAGGGGCGTCCCCGAGGTCCGTGGCGAGTTCGCGAAGCTGTGGCGTCGGGCTCACGCCGGCCGCGGTCGCCCCGGCGACAGCAGCCAGTTCGAAGACGTCACGTTCGAGATTCGAATCGAGGGACTCGCCGGTCTCGCGAGCGACGGTCTGATCGCGCCCGAACGCCCGGACGACCGCGACGGCCTCGTCGCTCGCCTCGGTCCGGGCGAGCAAGTAAAAGCCCCGGGCGACGAGGATGTCGGCGACGAGAATCTCCAGATTGGCCGCGTCACCGTCGCCCGTCGTCCACGGCTGATCGGCAGCGAGCGCACGCGTCCGACTGAGGCCGACGTAGATGAGCTGGACGCCGGCCGCTCGCTCGGCGAGCGCGTCGTCGGCGTCGAGATCGTCGGTCGTCCGGCCCGAGCGCTCACGGACCGCGTTCGCACACGCGATCGTGAACACGCCCGGAGCCATCGACTCCTGGTCGAGCAACTCGTCGATCCGCTCGTAGATGACCTGCGGATCGACGTCTTCGACAGCGTCGAGCGCAGCCGCCCGGATCGCCCCGGCTTCCTGCATCAAACAGTTATAGTGGTGGGACAGGCAAAGACCTTTGGAAACGCCCAGTCTTTCCCGTTCCGGCGGTCGAGAACCCGCCCGCCCCGACGGTCGAGATCCGCCTGTTCCGACAGTCGAGAACCCGCTTCGGAGACTGATACGGAGCGACGGACCAGCTAGTACGGCTCCGCGGGACCGGGCGGGACCTGGCGCTTGTGAGAGCTATGTTCGTGTAGCGCCCGGACACGCTCGACGACGGTCTCGTCGACGCCGATCTCGCGGGCGGTCGCGCTGACGGGGACGCCGCCCTCGACGTGCAGCGCCAGGATCGAGTCGAGCGTGTCGTACTCGATTCCGAGTTCCTCCGCGTCGGTCTGCCCGACCCACATCCCCGCCGTGGGCGTGCGCGAGGCGACCGATTCGGGGACGCCGACGTGTCGGGCCAGCTGGCGCACCTGCTGTTTGTAGAGGTTGGCGATCGGGTGACAGTCGACCGCCCCGTCGCCGTACTTGGTGAAGTAGCCGATCAGCGCTTCAGTGCGGTTGCCCGTGCCGACCACCAGCCCGTTTTCGGTGTTGGCCACGAGGTAGTTCAGGACGGCCCGCGTGCGGACCCGGACGTTCCCGGCGGCCATGCGGTGCTGTCGCCCCTCCGGATAGGCGTCGAGGAAGCCCTCGATGATCGGGCCGACTTCGATCACGTCGTGCGGGAGTTCGAACTGCTCGGCAACGCGGACGGCGTCGCTCATCGTTTCGTCGGCGTTGACCTCGCTTGGCATCACCAGCCCGTGGACCCGTTCGGGGCCGAGCGCGTCGGCGGCCAGCCCGGCCACGAGACCGCTATCGACCCCGCCCGAGATCGCCACGACGGCTTTGTCGGTGCCCGCCGCCTCTACCTGCTCGCGGATGAACCCGGTAAGGTGCTCATGTCTGTCTTCGAGTTCGGCCTCACTCAGCGAGAGATTCAGTGGGTCCTCAGCCTGTGCGATCGTGTCGTCGTCGGTCATGTGGGTGCGTTTCGGCACGAGCGAGTAAATAGGCACTCGTCGTGCGGCCAGAACTGGACGTGCGTCGAACGGATCGCTACGTTAAAGTGCGACGGCAGTTCAGATGTGAACGAGCGCGCCGCTGGTGAGACGAGCTCCGTCCGTCGATGCACGGCGCGAGGAACGAAGTGAGCGACGTGCGCCGGTGGTGAGCAAATCCGTCGGATTTGCGAGCCTCGGGGCACGAGCGAACGAAGTGAGCGACGTGCGCCGGTGGTCTAGTGGTAGGACATGAGCTTCCCAAGCTCATAGCCCGGGTTCAATTCCCGGCCGGCGCACTTCTGCGACGAGCGGACGCGAGGAGCGGAGTCGTTAGAGGGAATTGAACCCTGGGAGTCGGGAGTCCGGGAACGGCGCGACGCGCCGCAAGCGCGGAACGAAGTCGGGATCTGTCAGTGACGCGATCGCGTAGGTGGTGCTCGTAGTAGTCCCCGACGAACAGGCCGCCCGCGATGCCGATCGCCACTGCGATGGCGAAGGTCAAGCCGACGCCGATGGTCGAAGGGACCCCTTCTGCGATGACGTAGACGAACTCGAGGTCGATCATCTCCAGTCCGACAATCAATGCGATCGCGTTCCTGTCGTTCGGGAACTATGTAATAAATACATGCTTGAATAGCCACCGTGTTGAAGTATGGAGTGTATCGTGCGGTTCGAGTTGTCCCCGATTCGGCTGGAAGGGGTCCGGAATGTCGTATGATCGACGGACGTTTCTCGCGGGGCTGACTGGCGGGGCAGTCGCCGCGTCGGCCGGGGTCACGAGCGGGGCTGATCCGATCGTGCGTCCCGACTGGGAAACAGCGATCGCCTCGGTCGTGCAGGCAGAAACGCCGGCTCAGCCTCGCGCAGGCGATGATCCACGATCCGGACCTGCTCATACTGGACGAACCGACGACGAGGCTCGATCCCTCGGGCCGACAGAAGATCATAGACGCCCTGGTGGAACTCCCCGAAGAGGGGATGACGGTGTTCGTCAGCAGCCACGTGCTCGCAGAGCTCGAGCAGTACGTCGGAAAAGTGACGATCCTCCGGGACGGTGAGGTCGTGATCACCGACACTATCGACGCCGTCCAGCAGGCCTACGGCGGGCAGGCGCTCGCCGTCGAGACCGACGACGACGAACGCGTCGCCGAGTTACTGACCGACGTCGATGTAGCCCGCAACGTCGAACTCCAGGACGGGCGACTGCTCGTGATGACCGATGACGCCGACGATCTCAGACAGCAGTTGCAGGCACTGCTGGTCGAACACGACATCTCGTTGCGGTCGATGTCCGAAGCCGGAACGCTCCAGGAAGCATTCGCGGACATCCTCGAGGAGGGAGACGAATGAGCCTCCGCATGTTCGTCTACGACGCAGTCAGAGACAGCACCCGGCCGAAGATCCTCGCGGCGCTTCTGGTCCCGTATTTCGGCGTGGCGGTGTTACTCGCGACGGCGCTGGGGAAACGGGCCACGAGAACCTGGGTGCCGCACCGCTTTTCACCCAGGAGCAGGTCCTGCTGGAGCTGTACGCCCAGCTATCGTTCGTCTGGCTCGTCACCTTCCCGATGGTACTGGTAGCCGTGCTCGCGGCGACGAACGTCGCCAGTCACCTCGAGTCGGGCACCTTCAGGGTGTTGTTGAGCAAGCCTGTGAGCCGCTGGGAGCCGCTAGTCGGGACATTCCTCGGAATCGTCCTCGTGGGCGTGCTGGCGACGCTGTCGGGGCTACTCGTCGGCGGGGCCGCACTCTACGTCACGACCGGTGCGAGTGCGCTGGCACTGGGCGGGAGCGTCCTCGCGCTACTGGTGGGCACGCTGGCGCACGCGCTGATCGTCATAGTACTGGCCGCGGCGATCGGGACGCTGCTCGCGGTCGTCACCGGGACGCGACTGCAGACCGCTCTCGGGACGACGCTGCTTCCGGTGTTGTTCTTCGCGTTCATGTTCGTCCGCTTCCTGCCGGTCGGGGACCGCTACGCGGACCTGTTCCTGTACGTACCCGACGTCAACTACCATCTCGGGAACGTCTACGTCGCCGTCCACGGGGCGCTGGGTACCGAGTTCACCCCCGCCACGCGGAACGCCGTCTCGACCGTCTCGGGCGTCTACGATACCGCAAGTGTCTGGACCGACCCGCTCCTCGGCGGGATCGGTGGATCGACACCCGTCGCGGGGTACGTGCCGGCGCTGGTATCAGTGGTAGTCGTCGCCATCGTGACGATCGTTGCGCTCGCCGGGGCGGTCTATCGCTTCGAGCGCATGGACATTCCCTGATCGCGGCCACCGTGAGCACTCACGTCGGATGGTCGTATAAAAACAGGAATTCTTACATGAAGTCCGCGATCCCGGACTGTTTGTTCTTCTGTGACCTTTGGGGAATTCCAAACTGCTAACACCCAAGCGAATCAATAGTGGGGTGGGTCAAGGCCATGACCACCCCAAGAGAGAAATACGAACGGAGACGGGAAACGTTTAACGAATACGTCGAAGACGGCGTAATAGATTCTGAGACGGGCGAAGCGGTGCGAGAGTTGTGTGACGCGTACGACGACCACAACGTAATGATGGCAACGCCGGAAGATGAGGGAACGCGAGAAGTGAGTACGCTTATGTCGTGGCTGTATCGACTCATGGCGTTTGCTCAAGAGCGCGACTTGACGACGGCCACGGCAGACGAGTTAAAGCGTGATATTCAGGATATGCACGACGGCAGCCACCCGCAAGTGAAGGACGGCGGGATTCAGAAATCAACACTCCGGTCATATCAGGCGGCACTACGCAAGTTCTACACCTATCACGACGGGTTCGAGGTTGATCCGGACGATATTCCGATGTTTGACCAAGAAGCAAGCCCGGTCGATCCGAACGATATGCTCACGAAAGAGGAAATCCAAGAGGCACGCGAAGCGGCAGGCAACCCGCGTGACCGGTTGATCTTTGATTTGCTACTCTACACCGGCCAGCGGCGTGAAGCACTTCGCACACTCCGGTTGAAAGACGTAGACGCCGAAGACGGAACGTATCGGCTTAATCCGACTGTGGAAGGACTCAAAGGTGCGACGAAACGGAACGGGAACCGCCCGCTTCTTGGCGCGAGGGGTGCAGTGCAGAACTGGCTAGAGTATCACCCCGACACATCCGATCCAGATAACTACCTCATCACGGCACGACCAGGGTACTCTGCCGTTGACCCAAGTGAGCCGGTGACTGGCGAGACAATCCGCCGGGTTATGGCGGAAATCAAGAAGAATACCAGCATTGAGAAACCGATGCACCCGCACGCCTTACGGCACAATTTCGTGACGATAGCGAAGCGTGATTACGACCTGGCGGACGATACGATCAAATACCTCATCGGCCACTCTGCCGACAGCACAGTGATGGAAACGACGTATTCGCACCTGTCCGGCGACGACCACGTGAAGCGCGCGGAAGAGGCATGGGGGATTCGAGAGCCAGAGGAAGAATCCATACTCACGCCGGACGTGTGCAAAGTCTGTGGTAACCCGCTAGAACCGAACGCGAAAGCGTGTTCCCGGTGTGGCACAGTCTATACGCCGGACGCGAATGAAGCACAGAACCAGATGGAAGAGCAAGCCCAGGAAGCGAAGGAACGGGCGGACACCCTCGAAGAGTACAAAGACGCCGATAAGATAGCACAGGCGATTGACGATGATCCGAAGCTCGCGGCAGAGTTGATGGATAAACTCGGGGAACTGTCCGAAGACGACTAGCGCATAGTTGGTGGGTCACCCTATCTGTGCCGAACCCCACCGAAATCTAGCCAGAACCGGCTATTTCTCGGAAGTGGTGAAGGGGTTCGTCTCGGGCAAGAAATCGATTCTGAGGCAAATGCGCGCCTCTGAGAGTAATCGGGGTAAATCAGGCATTTGCAGAAGTTCAATTGTGGCACCAATGCCATTATTACACACCGAAGAAGGATCTGGAAACGTTTCCAAACCCTTGGAAGACACCGGGGCAGATTGTGAACGAGTTCGAGGAAATGCTTGCGATAGAGCAGGAACGGGCGAAAGAACGGAAAGCCGAAGCGACTGGGCATACGCAAAAGTTTGCGGAAGGCGAGACTGGAGAGAGTAGGGAAAAGCGGCCGAAAAGATAGACGCTGATGTATCGCACGAAACACTTCGGAAGGGCAAGGAAGTCAAAGACAAGGCTGAATCTGACGCTTACAGTCGGACAGAAAGCCACGAAGCGATCCTTTCCCCCGTTCTCTTGTTCGGTGACTACATGAATTCCGCAAGACTTGTGGGCCTATTCTTGTCATTCTCGAAGATTCGCTCGATCGATCGTTCCAGGATCTCCAGGCGCTGTTTCGTGTAGGGTCGGCAATCGAACTCCTCGGCGACCTCCGTGGCGGTGTCGATGTACTTGTTGACAGATCCCTCGTGGACAGTCAGGTTGACCCGACCGCCACATTCGCGACACTCCCCCGACAGCGGAGCCCGACGATACGATTCCCCGCAGTCGAGACACCGGTATTCCTGGCGAGAGAACGCCCGGAGGTTGCCGATCAGGTCGGGTAGAAAGTGATACTCGATGATCCGCTCGGCGACGTCGGTCTCGTCGACGGCCCGCAGTTTCCGGGAGAGCTCGAGCTGGGCGTCCATCTTCTCCTCCATCGACCCCAGCGTCTTGTACGCCGAGAGGTCCGGCCCCATGGCGATGTCGGTCGTGTCGTGGGTGTGATCAAAACCGGTGTACTCGTGGTCGGTCCCCAGCGTCTCCTCGGCGATGGTCATGATGTCCTCGACGTCCTCGGGGTCGACCATCTCCCGGGTGGCCTCGTAGAACTCACGGGGATACTCCCGCATGATGTCGATGTTGTGGGCCTCGTCGTCGATCTCGGAGGGATCGATACGGGAGGACATGACCAAAGGCGCGTCCATCCTGCCACCCCTCTTATCAGGTAAATAATATTTACTGAAATTCAATAATCCATCCATCAGAAGCATCACGCAGTCCTCGTCACCGTCGCATTGTGCAGTGTAGATATTTTCAACAGCGACGTTATGAGTATCCGAAACAGTCAGGTTATATACGTATTCGAGGTCAGTCCGGACGTACTCGACGGCCCTCACCGTCTCGACGGGGACACCCGCCTTGGCTGCGTCAGTCCCCATGGTGGTCTCGCCGCCGTCGAACGCCGGGAGTTCGTCGCCGACCGCGAGTTCCGAGGCCTCGACTTCCGCGAGTGCGTCGCCCTCGCGCCGGAGCATCGAGTGGCCGGGCGTGACAGTGAGAGACTCCTCGTCGGTTTCGACGCGGATCATGTGTTCCGGTGCGGGGTGTTTCGAGACGGCTTCGAGGGGTTTGCGGCAGGGCTGGCCGTCCCCGTCGACGGAGGGGACCAGCACCTCGACGTCGGGTTCGTCAACGAGGTCCCCGAAGTCCGTCTCCTCCGGGTCGGTGAGATGGTCCTCGACGAGGGTCTCGATCGTCCCCAGTCGCCAGTCGCCGTCCTCGCCGTACCACAGGCGCGTGTCGGGATGGAAGCAGTTGCGGCGCTTTGCGGCGTGGAAGTACGGATGAGCGTAGCCGACGGCCGCAGTCGTAAACCCGACGACGCGGCCGACCGTCGCGGCGCTGGTGTGAGGCGCCATCCCGAAGACGAGCTCGCCGACCAGGTCCTGTCGATCCTCGAACTCGTAGAAGGGGTCGAGTCCGTAATACTGAGTGAGGAGGTCGTCGACGAAGTCGGCCGTCTTGAGCATGTGCTCGGCCGCGCCGTCCGAGAGAACGACGTCCTGGACGCGAAGCTCGACGAGTTGGTCGTCGTGTCGGAGCGGATCGCCGTTGACGTCCTCCTCGTAGCCGAGCCCTCGGAACTGGTCAGCAGTGACGTCCAGTTCCGCCGGTCGGACGGACGTGACGGGCAGGTCGGTCATGTCATACCGGACCGTGCCGTCCTTGAACGCGCTGACGTCGTGTTTCGCCCGCAGGACCCCCTTCTCCATCGGTTCGGGGACTTTCTCCTTCGAGGACAGTCCCTTGACGCCTTTCAGCACGTCGAAGGCCGCCTCGCGCTCGCCGACGGCGTCGAGTGCCGACCGGTATGCCTCGTGAATGTCGATAGTCTTCGTCTGGGTGGGGCGAGCCAGCGTCTCACAGCGCGGGCACTCCGCACGCCCGGACTCGTCGGGTTCGATCTCCTGGCCGCAGTCCGGGCAGACGTAGACTGCCTCCGCGGCCCCGCCACAGTCGGGGCAGCGCGCTTCGTGGGTCTCGGTTCCACAGTCGACACACCGCCGCCGGCTGACCTCGGCGTCGACCAGCCCCGGTTGATCCCGCATCGACTCGGCGTGAGAGCCCGCCTTCGAAACGTCGCGCTGGGGCCCACCGGCCTCACCGATGGGAAAGAGTGTGTGAACGGCGGGTGAGAGCTCTCGCTCCTCGGATTTCTCGGGTCGACCCATGCGGTTTCCGATCCGGGTCGGCGCACGCTCGCGCACCTGAAACGGTGCGACCTCGTTGATCGCGACGATCGCGTTCTCCCCCGTCAAAGCCACACTGTCTCGGGAGGACTCGGCCGTATCCGTACCGTCGGACGGCGGGTCGCTCGCGTCGCCGGACGGCGACCGGTCCGCGTCGCTCGTCTCGCCGTAGGTCCGGGCGCGTGCGGAGAGGTCCTCCTGGGACCACTCCCGGTCGAGGTCGTCGTCGAATCCCAGCGATCGAACCAGCGGTCGCCACTCGGAAACGATCAACGACTCCTCGGTCTGGACGTGTGTGACCAGTAGCGTCTCCAGTGCGTCCCGCACGGTCTCGGTCCGCGGGATGATGAGATCTGCGTTTCCATCGGAAACAGAGGGGTCTTCGTTTTCGGCAGTTGCGCCGTCTGTTACGGCCACATCGGCACGCTCAACGGTTGAGGCTAGTTCACACATCTCCTCGACGGTAATGTCGTGCCAGCAATAGGTGTATTTCGGGTGGAGGGGGGCGTCGTATGCGCTGGCCCACTCAAGGGCTTCCTCGGGAGAGGGGTCCTCGAGATCGACCGTAACGGTATCTCGCATAGCCTGGACGTCGGCACCCGCCGATCCGAAGTCCTTGACCCACCACTCGACGGTGTAGGAGGCGGGGACGAGCGGGTGGTTGTTTTCGACGAACTCGCCGTAGTTGACCAGGTACTCCCCGATGTCGAGGACTTCCTCGACGCCGTTGCGGACCTCGATGGCCTCCTCGGGGTCGTCGATCCGGCGGACCTCGCCGTTCGCGAGTTTGACCATCGGTCCCTCGATGGAGTCGACGGGAACGACGCCCGCGGCCTTGCCCGGGCGCTCGGTCTTGAGCTGGGTCCCGGCCGCCAGGAAGTCGTCGACCAGATGCATCGTCGCCGGATGGACGCCCGCCGTCGCGTTCCCGTGGTTGCGCGCCCGGCCGTACCGGAGCCGGAACCCGCCCGGCTCGCTCGGATGGGTGAACACCGGCCGCCCGGCGATAAGGTCCCGCAAGAACTTCTCGGAGGGGTCAGCGCGTGGCGGTCCCGCCGGTTCGTCGTCCGGTTCGCCGTCCCCGTCGTCTGTGTCCGCGTCGTCAGCGTCGGCCTCGGTGTCGCTATCCTCCGCGTCCGTGTCGTCCTCGCCGTCGTCTTTCCCGATCGTGCCGTCGATCAGGTCCTGGAGCCAGGGCCACTCGACCTCCTCGAGGTTGCGCGTGTAGCGCTGGATCTTCGGTGCCTTGAGCGCGATCCCCTCGGCGAAGACCAGACACATCCCGCCGCGCGAGGAGTTGGTGTCGACCCGTTCGAGGTCGCGAAAGCCCGAAACTTCCTCGTCGCCGGTCGCCTCGCCGTCAAGCATGATCGGGATGTGCTCGGCGATGAACGTGCTCTCCTTTTCCTTGGGCGAGTACTGCAGCCCAGTCTCCTTGTCGTAGAGGGCGACCTCCTCGGCGTAGCGGTTGATCTCTTCCTCGCGGGGCTTGTACTGGTCGATTCCCAGCAGCGCGCGTGCGTAGTCCGCCACGAGTACCGACAGTGCCTGGGCGGTCCCGCCGGCAGAGCGGATCGGCCCGGCGTAGTAGATGTTGATGAACTCAGAGCCGTCGTCGTTTTCGAGGATCTCCACGCGGTCGATCCCCTCGATGGGTGCGGCGACGACGCCTTCGGTGAGCAGGGCGACTGCCGTCCGAACCGCGCCCTCGATCTTGCCCGCATTGGAGTCGTAGTTGCCGACGCTGCCGTCGACGAAGTCCTCGACCAGTTCCAGGGCGGCCTCCTCGCGGGACATCTCGCCTTCGAGTTCGCGGACTCGCTCGGCGACACCCTCGATCCCGAGGATGTTCTCGACGCGATCGGCCATGTCCCGGGCGGTCGGGATCTCGACCTCTGGTTCGGGATCGCCGCCGCGCTCGCGGGCCTCGTTTGCGACCGCCATCGCCTCCTCAAGGCCGTCTTCGAGCGTCTCGAAGTATCGCTCGTCGACCTCTCTCATAGCGGCCAGAGGTCGAGATCGGTCGTCTCGTCGTGAGCGCGTTCGAGTGGCTCTTCGAAGGCCCGGACGTACAGTTCACCCGCGAAGACCGTCGCGCTATCGAGGTGACCGCTGACAGTCGACCCGTCCGCCCGCGAGAGGACGGCGTGCGTGTGCGCGAACGGTTCGTCCTCAAGCAGGGAGACGTTGCCCACACACGAGGCGACCTCCAGCGGTTCGTCGAACTCGATCGGGGCGTACTCCTGATCGGTCTGATCGTAGTACCACAGTTCGGCGTCCTGGACGGCACCGAGGCCGAGGAAAAAGGCGGCCTCTATTTTCTCCGCGCGTGCGAAGTCCTCGATCTGAGCGCGCCAGTCCTCGCCGTGTGCGAGACGCGCGACGAACTCGCGGGTTCCCTCGACTTCGCGATAATCCATACCCGAATCACAGGGGAGGCTCCGACAAAATAGTTGCGAGCAGAGAACCATTACTTCGAGTGAAACAGAAAGACAGTCAAACTAGTCCTGCCAGCGATCGGGCACCTGGATGGAGTACTTGCCGTCTTCCTGTAGGGCGATGATGTACTCCTCGCGGTCGTACAGTTCCATGAGATTGAGTTCGTACTGGCCGGGTTCGACGACTTTGATCGACTCGAACTGATCGTTGAGTTCCTCCCGGAGCTCCGAGAGGTCCGGGCGATCCGCCTCGTCGGGCTCCTGGACGACTGTGCCGTTGTCCCTGTCTGAGTCCGGCGATTCGGCGGGGGAATCCGGTAGTTCGTCCCGGCTGACGACGTCCGACCGAGCACTGGCCTGAGCGGCGTTTTCGGACTCGCCGTCCGAGGTGTTTTCGAAGCCGCCGGCCGACGTACCCTGGGATCTATCGGCCGAGGTATCAGCCGGAGTCGAACCGCCGTCGTCGAGAGCGACTCCCCCGACGTTTTCGGACTCGGTAGCGATAGATCGATCCCCCTTGTTTCCGGTGGAGACGCCCTCGTTCCCGGAAACAGGAGGGTTTTCAGTCGGGGAAACCCCCCCGTTTCCGGTGGAGGTACCACCGACGAGATCCCTGACGGTCGCCGCAGCGTTGCCGACCGCGCCGGCGACCGAATCGTCGGGCTCCGGCCGGTCAGGGGGGTCGACGTCGCCGGGCGGCCGCTCGGGAATGTCCGCACCCTCCGGGTGAAACTGGAACTTCGTCCCGCCACAGTCCGGACAGCCCGAGAGCATCTCCTTGGAGCCGTCCTCGAACACGTGCCCGCAGGAGGTACACTGGTGTGGCATCAGTTCCGGGAAACGAGTGCGCTGATGAGTGTCTCGTCTTTGTGTAGCGTCTCGATTTGATCTGCCGGGCCGATCACGGTCAGCTTGTTGGGCGCCGAGTCTTTGCCCATCAACCGACCGAGGAAGCTCCCCCCGTCGTCGTCGGACTGGGGATAGCTCTCGATCTCGATCCCGTTGAACTCGTCGGGGCTGATCTCGGTCATCGTGACTTCGATCAGGCGCGATTCTTCGTCAGGGGTGAGTCCCTCTTCGAGGATCACGATGTTACCCTCGCGGACGCCGTCGAGGATCATCCGGATCTTCTCCATGCTGGTCAGCCCCTCCATACGCTGGGCGCTGATCATGTCGATCTGGACGCCGTCAGTGTCGTCTGGTGTCTTGACTTCTGCCATCGTGATCACCCGAAGTACTCCGCGATCTTGCCGTAGACTTCGTCCATGTTGTCGCCTTCCAGCGCAGAGAGGGGCACCGTCTCGTGCTGTGGGAAGGCATTTCGGATCCGCTTGACAGAGGATTCCTCGAGGTCGATCTTGTTCGCGAAGATCAACACGGGCAAGTCCTGACTCTCGATGATGCCGATCAACATCGTGTTGACCTGCGTGAACGGATCCTCGGCGCTGTCGAGGACGTAGATCACGCCGTCGACGTCCTCGCGAAGCCAGTGCATAGCCTCGGCAACGCCTTCGGTAGCCTCCCGGGAACGACGGACAGCGTCCTCCTTGTCCATGTCGTGATCGAGAAACTCCGTGTAATCGACTTTCGTCGTCACACCGGGCGTGTCGACGATGTCGATCGAGACGGACTTACCGTTCCGTTCGATCTCGACGTTTTCTTTCCGACGGGCGCGTCGCGTCTCATGGGGTATGTGACTCTCCGGTCCGACGGCGTCGCCGTGTTCCGTCCAGTCACGAGCAATCCGGTTTGCCAGCGTCGTCTTGCCAGCGTTCGGCGGCCCGTAGATGCCGATACGTTTCGGGTCCTGTTCAGAGAACAGCGACGCAGCTGCACGGGAAATGCTGTCCCTGAGTCCTGTGAGCAGTCCCATCCTCGGTGTCCTCCCGCGCCCGATACCGGGCGTCTGAACGTACAAGCTACCCGTATTCACTTAAGTATACGTCAGACATCCATAAACAACTATACACGACGAGCAGTCGAGCCAGCCAACCACGGCGACCTTCCTCCGACCGATTTTCATAAGATATCATACTTTTGGAAGGGAAGTATAACAAAAACGTCCATTTCGGCCGATGAGGGATACGAGATAATATGTCATGGGTATCGTTCGCGAATGTTACGTCACTTCCCGTGTCCTAGATTGTCGGTCCTCTCCCTCCCCCACCCCTTCGTTTCGACTGGAACAGCCAGAGACACGGAGTGGGTTCGAGTGGAGAGAGCGGTGAAACGGTGACGATCGGGAGAAACACCACCGGGTAGAGTCGGGCGCAGTATATCAGAGTCTCTAGAGAACGGTTAAAACACTAGGAGCAGACTCGAAGAGAGGTGTTAACTGGAGGGTGACTTGAGGACGGAAAGTGAGTAGGTCTGCACTCTATTTCATGAGGATGGCGTCACTCTATATTTCATGAAGATGGCGCTACTCTAGGAAGATAGCTTCACTTCAGGGAGATAGCTACGCCCACAGAATGATAGGCTCAAAGAATGGCTCAAAGAATGGCTCAAAGAATGTGGCTACTTACACTCACAATCCAGGAAAAGTGCTAGGAGCTCTCAACTCAGGAAGAGCGTTAGGAAGGAAGAGCGCTAGGAAAAGAGTTGGAGAGAGAACAGTCTATCTTTCACTCTAGGAAACTAGTACTCTAGGAAGCTAGAAGCAGATCAATAACAGTCTCGTTCTTCTCTACTACGGGTTTGGTATCCATGGTAGTATCTTAAATCATTCGCTTTCTACAAGCCCTGTTCTCACCCCCTCCCTCCTTTCTGCTGTTCCAGTCGAAACGAAGGGGTGGGGGGGTCTCATGGGATGTCTTGTCATCTCGGATCCCGTCTCTATCGTCTTTCGGTCCACCCGGAGCACATATAACACATAGTAGATATTATCGTCTATGTGCCATTCGTCCACTCTTCACTGGGTTCTCGTTCTATCGGATTCATCCGACACTCGTTCCCGATCCGGATCGTACCTCTCGGTCGATCACGACTGATCTACTGTATGCCGTAGCCGTGTGTCTGTGACGAATCTTCCACAGTCCTACCGAATATCAACGTCGCAACTTTTCCATGGTTACGACGGACATCGACAGGACCCAGCTGGCGTTCCACCGTAATATTTAATATGCTGTCAACCACGGGTACCTGTTAGTTCAACTGGACACGGCCAGACTCGGGAAACGGCGGAACACCTCTGCTCTCTGCTCTCTCCCGCCATATCTCTCTGCGCGCCGTGCCATTTCCACCTGAAAGTCAGGGGTTACCTCATGACAGATGAAGACAACGACACCGATTCAGGGATCGACTCCGGGGCGGGACTTGACTCCGGGAGCGGCGGTGCCGGGCCGGGGTTCGTTGCTGACCGGAGTGGCGCTGACGATACCGAATCAGTCGGCACGTCGTCGCTAGACGATATCGTCCTCGACGATGTCGACGGTGAAGACGACGCTGGCGAAGCGTCACGCGGTCTGTTCGACGACCTGCTGAGCGGCGAGCCGATCTTCGAAAAGAAGGAAGTACTCCGCCCCTCCTACACGCCCCGCAAACTCCCGCATCGCGAGGATCAGATCAACAACATGGCGACCATCCTCGTCAGTGCACTCCGGGGTGACACACCGTCGAACATCCTCATCTACGGCAAGACGGGAACCGGCAAGACCGCCAGCGCCAAGTTCGTCAGCGAGGAACTCGAGGCGACCTCCGAGAAGTACGCCGTCGCCTGTGAGGTCGAGTACATCAACTG
Source organism: Halapricum hydrolyticum (assembly GCF_025517535.1). Taxonomy (NCBI): domain Archaea; kingdom Methanobacteriati; phylum Methanobacteriota; class Halobacteria; order Halobacteriales; family Haloarculaceae; genus Halapricum; species Halapricum hydrolyticum. The sequence goes on along the minus strand of NZ_JAOPKC010000016.1, from coordinate 46,163 downwards.
CGAGGTTACCGACACCCAGTACCGCGTCCTCGCGCAACTCGCGAACAAGTTCATCGAGAAGAATCGCGAGCACATCTCCGAACGGATCGACCGACTCGAATCCCTTCGCGACGACGTGCGCGATGGTGGGTCGTCGCTTGCCCAAACCGACTTCGAGTCGATCGAGAAGATCGAATCAACACTCGAATCACTTCGCGAGGAACGCGAGAACTTCGAAGAGGTTCCGATGACCGGCTGGCCGACCGACCGCGTCTACAGCACGTTCTTCGAGGCGGTCGACTACACCGAGCGCGTCGTCGTTATCATGCTCGACGAGATCGACAAACTCGTCGAAAAGAGCGGCGACGACACCCTGTACAACCTCTCACGGATGAACTCCGAACTGGAGAACTCCAAGGTCTCGATCATGGGTATCTCGAACGATCTGAAGTTCACCGACTTTCTCGACCCCCGCGTCAAATCCAGCCTCGGCGAGGAAGAAATCGTCTTCCCGCCATACGACGCCAACCAGCTCCGGGACATCCTGCAGGCGCGTGCCGAAGTCGCCTTCGAAGACGATTCGCTCTCCGAGGACGTCATCCCGCTGTGTGCCGCTTTTGCCGCCCAGGAACACGGCGACGCCCGACGCGCGCTCGATCTGCTCCGGACGGCCGGCGAACTCGCCGAACGGGACAATACCGATCGCGTCGAGGAAGACCACGTCCGACAGGCCCAGGAGAAGATCGAACTCGACCGCGTCGTCGAGGTCGTCCGAACGCTTCCGACCCAGTCGAAACTCGTCCTCTTTGCGATCATCCTGCTGGAGAAGAACGGCGTCCACAACATCAACACGGGTGAGGTCTACAACATCTACAAGAGTCTCTGCGAGGAGATCGACGCCGACGTCCTCACCCAGCGCCGCGTCACCGACCTCATCTCCGAACTCGACATGCTCGGCATCGTCAACGCCGTCGTCGTCTCGAAGGGGCGGTACGGCCGCACGAAGGAAATCTCGCTGTCGGTCCCGATCGACGAGACGGAAGCCGTCCTCCTGAGCGACTCCCGGCTCGGCGACATCGAGGACGTCCAGCCGTTCGTCCAGGCTCGATTCGATCAGTGATCGGATTCGCTCGCCTCTGACGTCTTCCGGTCCGTCAGTCGTACGAAGTGACAGCGATCAGCCGCTCGTCGCGTTCGTCGCCACCGTTCCGTTCCACGCGTTCGTCGCTGCTGTCCCGTGCCACGTCGTGTTCGTCGCGCCCGCCTCCGCGCTGAGCCGGATGTTTCCGAGATACGGGAGTGAGTACTCGGCAGTTCCGATGACCCACTCCGGCTTGACTGGTCCGTCCGCGATCCCCTTCACCTGATCGTAGGCGTCGTTATCGTCTCCTTTGGTGATGAACCCCGAGTGAGGGGCGGGGCAGGCACGGACGTCCGTTCCTCCGGGAGTCGCCCCATCGCCCTCACAGACAGCGTCTTCGGGGAGATAGTCCGGGTTGGCCTTGTCGACCCAGTTTTCGCCCGCCTCGACCCAGAACATCGCGCGGTGAATGACCGGTGTCCTATGGTCACTTCCGTCGGGTTTGAAGACGATCACGTCCCCGTACTTGCCGAACTTCTCGTAGCCGGTTGTCTGTCCTGTTCTCTCGGTAACGACACCGCTCTCGTGGGCGCCGGGACCGGGGAACCGATCGGCTTCCATGACGAACACCAGATCGCCGCGCTCCATCACCGGCTCCATACTTCCGCTTTCGATGGCGACCATCGGCGGCCAGACTCCACTCGCAGTAAAGAGCAATACGCCGATCAAAACGACGATCCCGACGCTGCTGAGCAGGTCGTAGAGATACATCACCCAGTTCGACCCGCTTTCTTCGGGGTTGTCTCCGTGATGGATTCCCGGACCTCGCTCCGGTGGTCCGCCATAACCACGGGTCGAACGATCCGGCAGCTCCCGCGGCTGTGAGGTGTCGGCTCCATCGGATCGAGAGCCGTCCGCCGTTTCCGGTCCCGACTCCGGGACGTCGTCTTCCATTATCGTTGTCAACCCGACGGACGGCCACCAATCTTTCGCTTGGTCGGTGTCTCGCGCCCTCGCCTACCGTCACCCTTTTGCTCGGCGGCGCGAATCCTCGCGGTGTGCCTCTCGAGACGCCCGCTCGGATCGTCAGTGAACTCACAGCCCGTGGCTACAACGCCGAACGCGAAGCTGTGACGCTGCTCGCCGACGCGCCGGACACTGACGCCGCTCTCGACCGGGCTCTCGAAACGCTTCCCGACGACGCGCTCAAACTGCGGGCGACACACGTCCGGGACGCACTCGAAACGGACGGCTCCGAGCGCTCGCTCGGTGATCGCTCGCTCGCCGATCCGGCCGAACCTGAATCGACCGCGTCGCCGACCTCTGATACGTCCGTCGCTGACTCCGCCACCGCCCCTGACCGCGCGAACGGTTCGGCGAATACCGACCCCGACCCCACTGTTTCAACTGGAAACGAGCCGACGGAATCGTCGGACAATGCTACTGACTCTCCAGCCGAAACGAAGGGGGTTGGGGCGGATGCAGCGGGGGAAGACGGAGACATCGAAGAAGTGAGCGATGGCGTCGATTTCGAACGCCGGGCCACGAGTCGGGAGATAGATTCCGACCAGTTGTCTGTCGAGATCGACGGCGATATGACCGGCCAATCGACCGGAACGGGCGAGTACAACGATTTCGTCGCCGTCTTTCGCGATCGCTACGAACGCCTCTCGAAACAGCTCCGTGGACGGGTCAACCATCGACCGACGGACGCACTGGAGTCGCTCCCCGGAAACGAAGAGGCAGCTATCGTCGGGATGGTTTCGGACATCCGATCGACAGCCAGTGGCCACTGGTTGATCGAACTCGAAGACACCAATGGAACCTTCCCGACCCTGGTGATGAAAGACCGTCCGATCGCCGATCTCGTCGCCGAACTGTTGCTTGACGAGGTGATCGCCGTCGAGGGGACACTCGCCGACGACGGCGGAATCCTCTTCGTCGACTCGTTGCACTTCCCGGACATACCCCGCACCCACGAACCCTCGACGGCGGATCGGCCGGTAAAAGCTGCCCTCATCAGTGACGTCCACGTCGGCAGTCAGGAGTTCAAGGCCGACGCCTGGCATCGCTTCGCCGACTGGCTCCACACCGACGACGCCGAGGGCGTCGAGTATCTGCTGATCGCGGGCGACATGGTCGAGGGCGTCGGCGTCTACCCCGACCAGGACGAGGAACTGGACGTCATCGACGTCTACGACCAGTACGAGCGCTTCTCGGAGTACCTCAAGGAAGTGCCCGGCGACATGGAGATCGTCATGATCCCGGGCAACCACGACGCCGTCCGCCTGGCCGAACCCCAGCCGGCATTCGATTCCGAGCTCCGACAGACGATGTCCGCCCACGACGCCCGCTTCACCTCGAACCCCTCTATGGTCACTATCGAGGGCGTCTCGGTGCTGATGTACCACGGGGTCAGTCTCGACGAAGTGATCGCCGAACTGCCCGATGAGAAAGCCAGCTACGACGAGCCCCACAAGGCGATGTATCACCTCCTCAAGAAGCGCCACGTCGCCCCCCAGTACGGCGGGCACACGCGGCTTGCACCCGAAAAACAGGACTACCTAATTATCGACGAGGTGCCGGACGTCTTCCACGCCGGCCACGTCCACAAACTGGGCTACGGCAAGTACCACAACGTGTTGACGATCAACTCGGGCTGCTGGCAGGCGCAGACGGACTTCCAGAAGAGCGTCAACATCGACCCCGACGCCGGGTTCGCCCCGATCGTCGATCTGGAGACGCTGGAGCTCACTGTCCGGAGTTTCGGCTAGTTCCCCCACTGGAAGATGCCTGAAACTGGATCCTGGCGAGTATTGCCGTCTGTCACTCCTCACGGCGATACCGGACGCGAGGGGATGGTTATACGGGCACGACGCGCCAACGACCGGACGAACGATGACTGACGACGACCGCGGATTCGAAACGAACGCCCTGCACGTCGGGCAGGAAGAACCCGACCCTGCCACGGGCGCACGCGCACCGCCGATCTATCAGACCACTAGCTACGTCTTCGAAGACGCCGAAGACGCCGCCCAGCAGTTCGCCCTCGAGAAGCCGGGCCACATCTACTCTCGGCTCATGAACCCGACCACGGGACTGCTCCAGGAACGACTCGCCGCTCTCGAGGGTGGGGTCGGTGCCGTCGCGACGGCGTCCGGGATGAGTGCACTCAACCTCACGACGTTCCTGCTCGCGGACGTCGGCGACAACGTCGTCACTGCTTCGGCACTGTACGGCGGCACCTATACCTACTTCACCCACACCGCGCCGCGAAACGGCGTCGAGGCGCGCTTCGTCGATACCCTCGATTACGACGCCTACGAGGAAGCGATCGACGAGGACACGGCCTACGTCCACCTCGAAACCATCGGCAACCCCGCGCTGGTGACGCCGGATATCGAACGCATCGCCGACATCGCTCACGACCACGGCGTCCCCCTGTTCGTCGACAACACGTTCGCGACGCCGTACCTGTCGAACCCGATCGAACACGGCGCGGACCTGGTCTGGGAGTCCACGACGAAGTGGATCCACGGCTCGGGGACGACCGTCGGCGGCGTCGTCGTCGACGGCGGCACCTTCCCCTGGGCAGAGTACGCCGAGGACTACCCCGAGATCGCCGGCGACAATCCCGCCTATCACGGCGTCAACTTCGCCGACCGGTTCGGCGAGGCCGCGTTCACCTACGCCGCGATCGCTCGCGGGCTTCGGGACCTGGGCAACCAGCAGTCGCCGTTCGACGCCTGGCAGACGATCCAGGGGCTGGAGTCGCTGCCGATGCGGATGAAACGCCACTCCGAGAACGCCCAGCTCGTCGCCGAGTACCTGGACGACCACGACGAGGTCGCCTGGGTCAACTACCCCGGACTGGAAAGCCACGAGACTCACGACAACGCCTCGAAGTACCTCGACGGCGGCTACGGTGGGATGATCACTTTCGGACTCGAGGCGGGCTACGATGCCGCCCGCGAGACCGTCGAGTCGACGGAGCTTGCCAGCCTCCTGGCGAACGTCGGCGACGCCAAAACCCTGATCATCCACCCCGCCTCGACGACACACCAGCAACTCACCGACGAGGAGAAGACCGCTGCCGGCGTCACCGACGACATGGTCCGGCTCTCCGTCGGCGTCGAGGATCCACAGGACATCATCGACGATCTGGACCAGGCGATCGCGCAGGCGACGCGGTAACGGTCGGTCGCCTCGTCCTGGCAGCTCAGTCCTCCCACACGGCAATCTCGATCAGTTTTCTGCACCGTCGCGAACGGCAACCGCCATCCCGGTCTCGAAATCCAGCATGTCCCCGGCCGGTAGCTCCGCGCGACCGACCGCCAGCAACTCCCCCTCGTGATGGGTCACGAGGACCTCGTCGCCGGGTCGCACGTCCGGATCGACCTCGCGGACGAACTTCGCGAAGACGTTCTTCCCGTCCCGAACGAACGGCTCGCTCTCGTCGCCGACAACGACCCGGTAATCGGGGTGAGGGAGCGATTCGTGGAGTCGACGGCCGCCAGCCAGTCCGAGCGTGAACCGCCCCGTCGTGCTGTAGGTCGCGAGTCGGCCGTCGGGCGCGATTATCTGTCGCGGCCGGCCGGAACTCGAACGAGTGATCTCCAGGTCGGGATCGTCGAACAGCGCCGCACTGTCCGGCCCAAACTGGTAAGTCACGACCCGGGCCAACGTGTCGAGATCCATCTCAGAGGCGGCCTCTGTCATGCCTGCTGGTCGGACACGGGCGGGCAAACGCCTTTCGACCCGATCCTCCCTGCGGGAATCGCCGCTACGCTGGCGTTTATTTATCGACTGCCCGAATCGCGTTGTATGGCAACGGATACGCGCAAGCTCGCTGTCGGCGGCGGTCTGCTTTTCATCTGCAGCGTCGTGATCATCATGCTGGGCGTTATCGACTTCCCGGTCGTCGTCGGGGCCGTCGCCGCGCTCGGCCTGGCGGCGGGTGCACTGCTGGTCGGCACATCCGAAGGTGGTCGCCCCGTCTAGGGTCGAAGACGCCAGATCCGCCTAGAGCAGGTACCGGTCGGGATCGGACCCGAGATCGATAAACCCGTCAGCCGCCGCGATGAGGTCCTCGGCGGTCGACTCCTCGAACGCGATGACGTCCACCCGGACGCCCTCGTGCTGGAGGTGTCTGCAGAGCCTGGTGAAGTCACCGTCGCCGGTGCACAGTGCGACGGCGTCGACGTGGTTGGCCAGCGAGACGGCGTCGAGGCTCATCCCGACGTCCCAGTCGGCCTTCTTCGAGCCGTCGCCGAACGTCCGGATCTCCTTGATGCGGGTCTCGAAGCCGATGTCGACCAGCGCGTCGAAAAACGACTCCTCTTCGGGCGCGTTTGCCTTGATCACGTAGGCGATCGCCCGGGTCAGCGACCGGCCGTCGACCGCCGCGTCGAGCAACTCCGCGTAGTCGATGTTGCGCTCGTGGAGGCTCCTGGCGGTGTGATAGAGGTTCTGAGAATCCGCGAGGACCGCGACCCGCTGTGTCTCGTGGGTTTCGTTTCTGGTCATTGCGTGGCGTTCCTCGGGCCATCCTGAAAGCGCTTGTGACTCATCCACGTGAATTGTATTGCTGTGATCGGACACGCACGGCTGTCGCAGCGCAGCAATAAACATATAGGATATTGTAAAAATATAAAATATGTCATGAACATCCCGGATACCTATGTAGATCGAAAGTGAGGGCCTCATGGGCTGAGAATCCACAACCACTGTCGTTGTAGTGAATATCTCGACGGTATTCGAACTACAACAACGACAGTAGTTAAGAAAATTGATAAGTCTTATACGTGGTCGGGCTCAACGTAGAATTGTATGATAGCTCAAAAGATAACCGCTGCTGACGACGAACAGTCCACCCAGAACAACGCCCCCTCCATCGAAGTGTGGCTGATGGCGGTCACCACCGGCGTGTGACGACCAAACTGTTTTGCTGACGGACGTTTTCGGCCCTGTATGGACAGCGAGCGACTGGTTTCGGTCCTCCAGATCGGCGGGCTCTCGCGCTATCAGGCTCAGGCGTACGTCGCGTTGCTCGAACTCGGGACCGTCTCGGCCGGCGACCTCGCGGACGCCAGCGGCGTTCCCCAGCCCCGGATATACGACGTCTTGCGGGACCTCGAGGCCGACGGGTACGTCGAGACGTACGAGGGCGAGACCTTGCAGGCCCGGGTCCACGATCCGGGCGCGCTCGTCTCGGATCTGAGTACCCGGATCGCCCAGTTCCAGTCGGCCACTGACGAGATCGAACACCGCTGGACGGAGCCGGAGCCGACCGGTCAGGAAGCGGCGATCGTCGCTCAGTTCGAGACCGTACTCACGCGAACGATCGCGTTCATCGAGGACGCCAACAACCACGTCCAGCTGTCGGTCACGCCAGATCAGATCGAACAGCTCGAGTCCACGCTTCGGTCGGCCCACGAGGATGGTATCCACGTCCAGCTTGCGATCCACTCGTTCAGCGAGGACGACTTACCCGACGAGGAGTACCTCGCAGGGCTCTGTACCGAGGCACGCGTCCGTGAGCGACCGGCGGCGTTCCTGGCGCTGATCGACCAGCAGCAGGTCGGCTACGCGCTTTACGTCGATTCGCCCAGCGAGTACGGCATGCTCATCGACGATCGGGGTCTCGCCTACGTCTTCTCGTGGTTCTTCTCGACGATGCTGTGGGAGCTGTGGGACACTCACTACGACGGCCGTTCGAGCGACCCTCCGTTGCGATACTTCGAGATCAGGCGGGCTATCCCCGAGATCGAACCGCTGCTCGAAGAGGGTGCGACTGTCCACGTCCGGATCACGGGCCAGTGGGTCGACAGTCGCCGTCCCTGCCAGCTCGTCGGCACCGTCTCCGAGGTCACCTACGAGGGCAAGCACCTCGACGAAGGGCCGATCACGCTCAGGGACCTCGTCGGCAAGGCCAGTCTCGTCGTCGATACCGACGGCGGTGCGTTCTCTGTCGGTGGTATGGGCACGCACCTGGAGGACGTCGAGATCGACCAGATCGTCGTCGAGGAGATCGCACTCTAGAGCGTCGGCAACTCGACTTCCTCGCCGTCGGCGTACACCGTCGGCTCGCGGACGATCCCGTCCAGGTGCAGCGGCGCTTCGGTGTCTCCCCCGATTGAGGCGTCGTCGCCGATCGCGAAGTGGACTGTCCCCCCCGCTTTCTCGTCGAGCAACACCGAGCCGAGCAACTGCTCGACGGCGACGTTCGTCCCGATCCCCAGTTCGGCGAGGTTGTACGCGGCGTCACCGACTTCCTCGGCCGCCTCTTCGACCTGCCCTCGGATCGCGTTGTCCTCGATCGCGGTGACCTGCCCGTCCTCGACGTCGAACGCGACCGTCTGGCCGTCTTCGAGCAATCCGTGAGGGCGCATCGTCCCGTCGACGACGACGCGTCCGTCGGCGGTCTCGGGACTGACGAACACCTCGCCGGCGGGCAGGTTCGAGAACGAACCGGGTTCGTGGACGATTCCGGTGTCTTCCCGCCACTCTCGACCGCCGGGTTCGAGCGTGATGTCCGTCCCCGACGGTGCGGTCACGCGGATCTCCGTCGCGTCGCCGACCGCTGTGAGCATCTCTTCGCAGTGCTGGCGGATCGATTCGTAGTCGGCGTCCAGCCCTTGCGTGAACACCTCGTCGGTGATTCCCGGGAGCGTCGCCACCCGGGCACCGCCCTCGGTGGCCGCCGAGCGTGCCCGGGTGTGGCTGAGGCTCTTGGTCGTCGGCGCGAGCAACACGTCCGGTTCGCGCATGGCCGCCGCGACCGTCGCCGGAGGTTCCTCGCCGTGCTGGTCGCCCGGCGGATACCGGACGATGGTCACGTCGTCGGTGATCTCGCTCGCGACGTCGTACAGCACCTTGCCGATCTTCCAGCGTTTGTCGTCAGTCACGATCCCGCAGGACTCTCCCGCTTGCAGTCCCATGCACTGGTTCAGCGCCGTCTCGGCCGCGACGCGGAGGTCGTCGGTCATAGACTGATCTGCGGGCGGGACGAGGATAGGCGTTACGAGAAATCCGAGGCGAACGAGTCGTCATCATGGGGATTGTCCCTTCCGCATCGACCGCGGGGCGGTCGGAGCGGCACATCGGTACAATCACCCGTATCAGTCGAGAGCCGGTTGAATTCGGTGCCGAAACTGTACACGTAGCGAACCTCGCTGTGGCGGGTGCCTGCGACGAGGATTGCGTCGGCGACCGACAGCCGCGAGACCTGATCGAACACTCATACTGGTGGCTATAAGTTCGTAAAGATATCCGGCACGCCGTCGTGCCGGATCACTTCGAAATGTTATAGCCACCAGTATCACACTACCGCGTCATCCGAGATCGTGGAACTCGACGTCGCCGGTCTCGGTGTCGAGGACGATCGCTGCCGGGTCTTCGGGTGCATCGGGGATCGGGATCCCGCCTGGATTGAGATGGACCGTCTCCCCACGGCGTTCGTTGATGCGTTCGTGGGTGTGGCCCCGGCAGACGTAATCGTAGGTACCACACTCGAGCAACGCGTCGACGATCGGTTCGCTCGTGCCGTGATAGACAGCGAATTCTACGTCGCCGAGCGTGAGTTCGCCCATCTCCCCGAGATACGTGCCGAACCCCCCGACGGTGCGTTCGAGCGCCCATTCGCCGTCGTTGTTCCCCCGCACGGCGTAGAAGTCGAACCCCGACTCGAACGGCGTCGCCGAGAACGGGGCGACGATGTCGCCACAGTGGATCACCGCGTCGACGTCTTCCTGTTCGAACGTCCCGACCGCCCGCTCGACGATACCACCGTTGTCGTGGGTATCCGAGACGATACCGACTTTCATAACGGGTGGTTCGACCCCCAGTAGCAAAAAGGTCGTTTCCCTACCCTCGGATCGCCCCTCACTGGCGCAGAATCGATTATACCCTCTCTAATCGCTTGAGAATAGCTGGAACCCGCATCGCAGGGGCTAAACGACCCCTCCGTGAACGTCAGCGTATGCCGGCAACGCAGCCTGACGGTACGATCGCGTACTTCAGCATGGAGTATGGTCTGGAGAACGGAATGAACACTTACAACGGCGGGTTGGGGATCCTCGCGGGCGACGTCGTCCGCGGCTTCGCCGATCTGAACGTCGACGCCGTCGGTCTCACGTTGCTCAACGATCACGGGCTCGGGAAACAGTACATCGACGAGCACGGCGCCCAGCATATCGAGCCGGCTCCGTGGCCGGTCGAAGAGTTCTGTGAGCCGCTCGATGCGACGGTATCGATGACGCTCGACGATCAGGAGATCACGATCGGTGCCTGGCGCTACGACGTCGAATCCGAGCACGGTGGCACTGTTCCGGTCATCATGCTCGATACCGACCGCGAGGAGAACCCCCACTGGGTCCGCGAACTGACTCGCCGCGTCTACGCCCCCGGGAAGGACGACCGGTTCAAACTCGCCGTCTACCTCGTCTTGGGTATCGGCGGCGTCCGGATGCTCGACGAGCTGGGCTACGACGTCGCGACCTACCACATGAACGAGGGTCACGCGAGCTTCCTCACGCTCGAGTTGCTCGATCGCCACGATCTCGACGCCGATGCGGTCCGCGAGCAGTGCGTCTTCACGACCCACACTCCGGTCGCGGCCGCGCACGACGAGTATCCGATCGACATGCTCTACGACCTGCTCGCCGACGACCTCGTCCCGATGTACGCCATTCGCGAATACAGTCCCCGCGGGAAGGTCCACACGACGCGGCTCGCGCTGAACCTCTCGCGATACGTCAACGGCGTCGCCAAGCGCCACCAGGAAGTCTCCCGGGAGATGTTCCCCGAGCACGCCGAGAATATCGACGCCGTCACCAACGGCGCTCACGTGCCGACGTGGGTCGGTGACCACGTCGCCGAGGTCTTCGACGAGAACATGCGGAACTGGCGGCGCTTCCCCGGAAAACTCCAGCACGCCACGCTCATCGACGACGAGCCCCTCTGGGAGGCCCACCAGGCCCAGAAGCAGGAACTCATCGACTACGTCGCCGAGCGCCAGGGCGTCGAACTCGACCCGGACGTGCTGACGCTCGGGTTCGCCCGCCGCGCCGTCCCGTACAAGCGCGCTCCCTTGCTGTTCGAGAACGTCGAACGCCTGCGCGAGGTCATCGCCCGCTCGGGCGACATTCAGGTCGTCTACGCCGGCAAGGCGTTCCCCGGTGACCCCCGCGGCCGGGAGATCATCCAGGAGATCTACGGGTACGCCGATCAGCTCTCCGAGGAGATCACCATCACGTATCTCGAAGACTACGACATGGAGATGGGGGCGAAACTCACCTCCGGCGTCGACGTCTGGCTGAACAACCCCCGTCGACCGCGGGAGGCTTCGGGTACCTCCGGGATGAAAGCCGCGTTCAACGGCGTCCCGCAGTTCTCGACGATCGACGGCTGGTGGGTCGAAGGCCACATCGAGGGCGAGACCGGCTGGTCGATCGGCCCCGAGCCCCACAGCCCGCGCGAAGAGCGGATGACCGACGCAAAGGAGACGCTGGTCGACTCGACTGCCCTGTACGACAAGCTCGAAGGGAAAGTCTTGCCGACCTACTACGACGACCGCGAGAAGTGGGTCGACATCATGCGCAACGCCATCGCCTTCAACGGCTCGCGCTATCACGCCCGACGGATGATGGAGGAGTATCTGGCCGACGCGTACGCGCCGGAGTAGTCGCTACTGCTGGGCGGACACAGTCAAACTTCGACGTCACTTTTCGGCCGAAACGATCAACACCGGCGTTTCGGCGACGCGCAGCACCCGATCGGCGACGTTCCCGATGAGCTGTCGGCGCAGCCCCGTCCGGCCGTGAGAAGCCATGACGATCAGGCCGGCTCCGGTCTCGCTGGCGAAGGACCCGATCACCTCGTGTGCGATTCCACGCTCGACGGCCGTCTCGACGGGGATGTCGGGGGCCCGTCGCTCGATCGTCGCCGCGAGTTCGGTGACGATCGTCTCGCCCTCCTTTTCCAGGCGTTCTAGGAACTCCTGTGTGACGCCGCCGGCACTGAAGCTCCCACCGGCGGCCTGCACGTCGACCACGGTGAGAACTGCGAGTTCGGCGTCGAACGCTCGTGCGAGATCGGTCGCTTCTGGTACGGCGGCCGCTGCGTTCTCGCTCCCGTCGGTCGGCACCACCAGTCGCGAGGGGTTCGCGGCCGCTCCGTCGGTCCCGAGCGGTACGACCAGTACCGGTGGGTCGGCGCGGTGGACGACCGTCTCGGTGACGCCCCCCAGCAATCGATCGCGGAGATTGTGATGACCCTGTCGTCCCATCACGATCAGATCGGCGTCGATCTCGCTTGCAGCCGAGACGATCTCTTCGCCGGGCGTCCCCTCCCGCAGATGCGTTTCGACGTCGTCTCGTTCGTCTGCCAGCTCGAGCGTCGACTCCAGGATCGATTCGCCGTGCTCGCGACGCTCGGCGACGCTCAGACGCCCCCCAACCGTCTGGAGCGTCGTGTCGACGACGTGAACGAGATCGATCGATGCGCCCGTCGCCGCCGCGAACGCGAATCCGTACGCCGCCGCGTCTCGGCCGCACTGACTCCCGTCGACGGGAACGAGTATCCGATCGTACATACTCGGTAGTACGACGCCCGAACCCATAGTACTGCGTGCGCTATCCAGACAGCGGATCGATCACGCCGTGTACGTCCGAATCCCACCGATACGGCCGCGATCGAACGTCAGCACGTCGACGAACGCCGTGATCTGTTCGCCGTCGGCGGCGAGCAACCGTCCTTCGACCGCGAGGCCCGCGTCGCTCTCGTAGATCGCGTCGATCGGGTGCGTTGTCTCGGTCTGGGGCCGCTCCTCGCGCATGAACGTGACGAACCGGTCGCGACCCTCGAGCGTCATGTCGGGTCGTCGCTGGACGAACGACGGCGTCAACACCGACCGCAACGTCTCGTAGTCGTGCCTGTCGAGTGACCGATAGTACGTTCGGGCTGTTCCGACACGGTCGTCCATACCGGTGGTGGGAACCCGAGCCACTAGAACCTCTCGCCGTCGCGGTGCTTCTCTCTCACTCGTCGTCTTCGAGTTCAGCGGCGATCTCGGCGACCTCTTCGTCGGTGATGTCCGAGCTATCGGATTCGTCGGACTGCTTGGTGTCCGATTCAGCCTGCTCGTCGTCTGCCGCTTCCCCGTCGAGGTCGCCGACGGCCTCGGCGATCTGGTCCTCTCCGGCCCCATCCGCCTCGCCCATCTCGACGCCTTTCCCGCCGTACTCGCGGGCCCGACGCCCGGCGTCGGTCTCCAGTCCGCGCGCTTCGACCTCGTCTCCGTCGTCGATCTCTACCTCTTCGACTTCGAGATCGATCCCACCCGCGGGCTCGTCGTCACTCGCCTGCTCGTCGCGGATCTCGTCCATGACTGACGTGTCTTCTTCCGGCTGGAGGACGATCTCGCCGCCCTCGTCGACGATGTCGTCCGGGTCGATCGGCTCTTCGAGGTCCCGCGCGGTCTCGAGCGGCGCTTCGGCGTCTTCCCGGTAGGCCGTCCCCTCCTGTCCGTTTCCGCTGGAGAACTCGTCGGCGGCGGATGCCAGCCAGTCGGCCGCCTGCCACAGTGCGTTTGCCTTGCTCTTCGCGCGATCGAACGGCTCGTCTAGCACGGCCGTCTCGCTGAACCGATAGGCCGTGTCGAACTCCTCGGCGGCTTCTTCGAACTCCTCGCGAGCCCGTTCGAAGTCGCTTCTGGCGAGCATCCACTCGCGGTCGCTGAAGGCGTCCATTGCACTGGTGAACGCGCGTCGCCCTTCGACGTAGTGGGCGTGTCCGACCCGATACCGCGAGAGCGCCGTCGAGTCGCCCCCGATGGCCTCGATCGTCACGCGGATCGGCTCGACCTCCGGCAACTCGTGGGGGTCGCTGGTGGCCCAGCGATACTGGATCCGACCGTTGAGATCGATCACGAACACCGCACGCTGCACCAGATAGCCCTCCTCGCGGTCGTCGACGACGCCGTAGCGCTCGGCGACCTCGCGACGCGTGTCGCTCAACAGCGGCACTTTCAGGTCGTACCGATCGGCGAACGCCCGGTGGCTGTAGACGCTGTCGGGCGACACCGCCAGGATCGTCACGTCCTTTTGCATCGTGAATACGTCGAGCTCGCCGACGTCCGACCCCCTCTCGTCACAGGCCGGGTTGAAATCCGCCGGGTAGAACATGAGCACGATCACGTCCTCGCCCAGCAGATCCGAGAGTGACCGGGTGTCGAGGTCCCCACCCGCTACTGCCGGCAGTTCGAACGATGGCGCTCGCTCCCCCAGCGTCACCATGTCTGCGAGCAATCGACGTATCCAGTTAAGACTGCCGGGCGTTCTCTCGCGGATTAACTACTCGTCCGTGGATCGGACCCACGACGTTCGCTACCAGTCGAACCCCCGGTGAACGTCCAGTCCCTCGGATTCGAGGATGGGGCCGTCGACGTCGGTGGCACCGCCCTTGCGTTCGATCACTTCCGCGCACGGGACGCCGTGCTGTTCGTCGCCCCGGACGGTCGCCAGGGACGCGCCGGAGACGCTGTAGACGACGCGATCCATCCCGGCGTAGTGGATCGCCGCCGCGCACATCTCGCATGGTTCGGTGCTAGTGAACATGGTGCACTCCGCCAGCTCTGCAGCGTCGAGCTCGCGGGCCGCCCAGCGCGCGAGTTTGAGCTCCGGATGGGCCGTGATGTCCTTTTCTGTCACCGTCGTATTCGTCGACCGCCTGACGACCGTCCCGTCGACGACGAGCAGCGACCCGAACGGGGTGTTGCCGTTCGCGACCGCCTCGCGTGCCAGATCGATCGCTTCCTCGATGTACCGTTCGTCTTCGCTCACAGGCATCGTTTCCGGTAGTCAGTTGCCTTCGGCCTGGAGCAGTTCACGGCCCGCACGGAGTCCGCTGCGGAGGGCGGCCCGCGTCCGGCCGATACCTTCGACCCAGTCGCCGGCAAGCGCCAGATCGTCCTCCAGTGTCGCCTCGCGCAGCGATTCGTCGGGACCGCGGGTGGGGATGGCGTCGCCCCACCGCTGGTACTCCCACCAGGCCGGCTCGGCGAGACGGTCGTCCTCGAGTAGTTCGACGACGCGGTCGGTCGCCGCTTCCGAGGCGGCAGCGGGGGACGTCTGTGGGTGAGTGACGGCCCAGCTGGGACCGAACTGGACGATGAGGACGCCCCTGCCATCGGGGACGTGCCCGGGCTTGTGTCCCTCGTTCGACACCCAGGCGACGTCGTAGACGTCTTCCTCGCTGACGAGTCCGAAAAAGTCCGTCTCTATCTCGAAGGGATAGCCCAGTGCGACGGTGTCCATCGTCCGGTAGGGAATCCCCTCGACGGCCCGGGCGAGTTCCTCTCTGACCGGGTTGTCCCACACGGCTGTCTCGAACAGCACTGACGCCGATGCCCCGGGGACGGCCAGCACGACCGCGTCGAACGCGCGGTCGCCCTCGTCCGTGGTGACCAGCCAGTCGTCCTCGCGTCGTTCGAGGCGGGTGACGCCGACGCCGACGTGCAGGTCGGCCCCGCTGTTCTCGAACAGCGCCCGCACGATGCCGTCGAGACCGTCGGGGGTCGTCCAGCGAGTGTTCTGGGGCACCTCACCCGTTCGGATCTCGCCACTGGCGGTGAATTGCTTGACCGGCGGTTCGATCTCGACGGCGACCTCGCCAGCGCCGTCTTCGATCACGGACTCCAGATCGCTGTCACCCAGTTCGAGGTAGTTCGCGCCGAAGTCGAACACGCAGCCCTCCCGGCGACGACTCGCCATCCGACCGCCGACGGTGTCCATCTCGTAGACGGTCACGTCCGCGTCGTCTAGCGCGTAGGCTGCTCCGGCCCCAGCGATGCCCCCGCCGACGATACAGATCTCTTCGTCTGTCATGTCCTCGCTTCGGCGACCACGAACAAAAACCCCCACGTAGGGACAGGTACTGCCGCGGTCGGCCTAGCGAGGTAACTCCCGACGCCGGTCGTCGTGCTGGGGGCGATACGTCCGGAACCATGTACTGGTGGCTATGTCATTTCGAAACGGTGTAGCCACCGGTATCAGCAACCCCTATCAACGCTCGCCGAGTACGCTCGCACGTGGAGTTACACGTCCGCTACGAGGGCGACGACGATCCCGAGAAGTGCAGCGCCCGGAAACTCGCTCGCTTCGACCTCGCGGAGTTGCACCGCTCGACGCGGGCGACCCCGCCGGGGATCGTCCTCAACCCCTTCGCCGAGCAGGCGCTCTCGCCCGCCGACGCCGACCACGACCGGTTGGTCGCGCTCGACTGCTCCTGGGAGACCGCCCAGCGGGAGGCGTTCGACCTGGACGGCGTCCACCGGGCGCTCCCGTTTCTCGTCACTGCCAATCCGATCAACTACGGGACCGCTTTCCAGCTCAACACCGTCGAGGCCTTCGCCGGTGCGCTGACCATCCTCGGCGACCGCGAGCACGCCGAACGGATCCTCTCGAAGTTCTCCTGGGGCCACACCTTCCTGGAACTCAACGAGGAACCGCTGGCCCGGTACAGCGAGTGTGACGATTCGACCGAGGTACTCGACGTTCAGGACGATTATCTTGCTGACGAAAACTAAATTGGCATAATTTCGAAGGGGCAGAACGAATCTGAAAGGCTGCGCATATTGCCGAAACCGAAAAGAGATTTTAATCTATACGTAAATTCCTTTCGCCAATTCTCAGGGCTCGGGAGCGCAACACCGGTTTATCGTTTTGAGGGTCTGAGGCGTAGGAAAACGGATGTCTGTACTTTCCCAGCTACTCGTCGACGGAGGGATTGCCCTGCCGATGCTCGACGGGTCCGCGTTACAGCTGTCGCCCGAGATCGCGAGCCGGGCGCAGTTCGGGTGGACGATCAGCGTCCACATCCTGTTTGCGGCCCTGTCGATCGGCCTCGCACCGTTCATCATCTACTTCACCTGGAAGGAGGTTCGGACCGACGACGAGCGGTTCACACGCCTTCGGTCGTTCTGGGTGAAAGTGTTCGCTGCCGGGTTCGTCATGGGGACGGTCACCGGCATCCCGATGAGCTTCCAGTTCGGGACGAACTTCCCGCAGTTCTCCTCTGTCGCCGGCGAGATGATCGGCGGTCCGCTGGCCTTCGAGGCGAAGATGGCCTTCTTCCTAGAGGCCGTGTTCCTCGGCGTGTTGCTGTTCGGCCGCGAGCGGGTCAGCGACCGGACCTTCATCCTCTCGTCGGTGCTGGTCGGGTTCGGTGCCTGGCTGTCGGGTTTCTGGATCCTGGTCGTCAACTCCTGGATGCAGACGCCCCAGGGCTACGAGATGATTACCCGCAACGGGATGGAAGTCGCCAAGCTGACCGATCCCATTGCCGCCTTCTTCAACCCGCGGATGACCTGGATGTACGTCCACATGATCAACGCGGCGGTGATCTCGGTCGCGCTGCTGGTCGCCGGCGTCTCCGCGTACATCGTCTGGAAGAAACGCGACTCGGAAGCCTGGGGCACGGCGCTGAAGATCGCCGTGTTGATCCTGCTCGTCTCGGCACCGCTGCAGGCGATCCACGGTGACGCCTACGGTCGTCACGTCGAGGACACCCAGCCCCAGAAGTTCGCGGCCATGGAGGCCCACTACGAGACCGGCACGGCTGACTTGCACCTGCTCGCGTTCCCAACGGATCCCTCCGCGCTGACCGATCCGCGGGCGGAAAACCTCTTCACGATCAGCCTCCCGCGCGTCGGCTCGTTCCTCGCCAGCGGGGGTGATTTCAACGCCGAAGTGCTCGGGCTGAACGAGTACGAGGAGAACCCGCCCGTGGCGATGGTGTTCTGGTCGTTCCGGTTCATGGTCGGACTCGGGTTCCTGTTCATCGCGCTTGCGCTGTGGGGTGGCTACCTCCTCTACCGGGGTCGACTGTCCGACAGCGACCGCTACCTGAAGGCGATGATCATGGCGTCGCCGTTCGGATACGCCGCCCTGCTCACCGGCTGGTACGTCACCGAGATCGGCCGCCAGCCCTGGGTCATTCAGGATCAGCTCACGACCAGCGAGGCCGTTTCCACGACGCTGACAGCGACGGAAGCGACGCTCACGCTGGTCGGGTTCCTCGTCATCTACGGGGCGCTGGTCCTGGTCGCCCTGTACATCCTCCGGTGGCTCATCCAGGACGAGCTGCGAGAACTGGGCGTGCAAGAAACGTCCGGTGATCGCTGGTACGGTCCGATCCCGGGGGTGAGCGACGATGACTGAACTGCTGTTGCCCGTCGACTCTTACCTCGTCGAGCCGCTCCCGGAGATCTGGTTCGGGCTGGTCATGTTCGCGCTGACGATGTACATCGTCCTCGACGGGTTCGACTTCGGGATCGGAATGCTGTACGCGACCCGTGACAACGACCACGACCGCGAGACGCTCCTGTCGGCGTTCGGTCCGGTCTGGGACGCCAACGAGGTGTGGGTGATCGCCTTCGGGACGATGACGCTGGCGGCGTTCCCCGACGTGTACTCCCGGTTGCTGGCCGATCACTACCTGCTCGCGCTCGGGTTCGTGCTGGCGCTGCTGTTCCGTGGACTCGGCCCGGAACTGCGCGAACAGCGCGACGACGAGCGCTGGATGCGCTACTGTGACTACTCGTTCATCGGCGGCAGCCTCTTCGCGCCGCTGCTGTTCGGGATGATCGCCGGCCGCTGGGTGTTCGACGCGGCGACGCTGTCGGCCCCGACGCTACTGACCGGGATCGGCCTGGTCGCGGTTTCGGTCGTCACCGGTGCAGCGTTCCTGGCAGCCAAGACCGGCCCCGCGCTCGCCAGCGAGATGCGCGATTACGGGATCATCGCGACGCTTGCGTATCTGGGCGGCGTCGTCGTCCTGCTGGCGACAGTCGTCTTTACCGACGCTGGCGGCGCTGCCGACACGATCCTCTCGATACCTGCGGCCGTGATCGTCGTCCTCTCGGTCGCCGCGGGACTCGGCGGGATCGTCCTGGCAGGGCGTGGCGAGTATCGCGCCTGGCTGGCGAGCGCGCTGGCGCTGCCGGTCCTGTTGAGCGCGCTGGTCGCTCTGCTGCTGTACCCGACGATCTACCCGCCGACCGGCCTGACCGTCCAGGACGCGGTCGTCTCGCCGCTTGCGCTAAATCTCACCACGGTCCTTGGAGTACCGGTCCTGCTGCTGGTCCTGTGGTACTTCAAGTTCCTCTACGGCGTGTTCAGCGGTCCGATCGAGGGCGAAGGATACGGGGCCTGATCGGTACAGCGACGATTCTCGAATCGCCATCCAGTCTCGATTCTCAGATGTTTAGATGTTCAGCTTCGAGCAGTGTTGCCTGTCGGGGTCGTAACAGTCCGGACAGTCCGCTTCGAGGTCGACGTATCGATCGAGCCGCTCGGCGATGTCGTCGCTCATGACGTGTTCGAGCCGGCAGGCCTCCTCGTGAAACCCTTCCTCGACGCCGAGATGCTCGACGAGAAACCGCTCGATCCGGCAGTGCTTGCGCAGGAGCCGTCGCGCGCGGGATTCGCCGTCGTCGGTCAGGACCGCCCCGCGACGTTTCTCGTACTCCAGCAGTCCGGCTTCCTCCAGCCGGCCGAACATCTCGGTGACGCTCGGCGGGGAGACGTCGAGTCGCTCGGCCAGCTCGCCCGTCTTTGCGTACTCGCCGTCACGGGAGAGCAGGTAGATCTCCTTGAGGTACATCTGGACGCTTTCGCTGATCGGGGCGTCGCGACTGTGACTCATTGTCGGACATCACTGCCCGGCGAGCAAAAGCCTAGCGGGCCCGCGCTGGAGCCGGTCGGCCGGCTGGGAGCAAGCACGCTTATACTGTCGGCTGTAAGCTCGTGGAGATTTTCGGCATCCCGTGTGCCGAAATCCTGCCGAAATGTTACAGCCGACAGTATTAGCAACCGTTAAAAGCCGCGATGTGAAAGAACGTGTACGGATGAGCGAGAGCCACCAAAAGCGGCGTCAAAAGTGCATCTCGTGTGGGATCAACGTCTCCGGCACGAACGCCGCCGCGTTCAAGTGTCCCGAATGCGGACACCAGATCTACCGCTGCGCGAAGTGCCGCAAGCAGAGCAACCTCTATGAGTGCCCCGATTGCGGGTTCACGGGACCATAACCATGGGAAAAGTCGCTGCCAAGATCAAGGTCATGCCGAACAGTCCGGACGTCGACCTGGACGCGCTCCAGGACCGTCTCGAACAGGCCCTCCCCGAGGGTGCGAAGATCAACGGCTTCGAGCGTGACGAGGTCGCCTTTGGCCTGGTTGCGCTACTGCCGACTGTGATCGTTCCCGACGAGTCCGGCGGCACCGAGTCCGTCGAAGAGGCCTTCAGCGAGGTCGAGGACGTCGAGAGCGTCTCCGTCGAGAACGTCGGTCGCGTCTAGGCTGTTTTGGGTCGCGGCTCGCGTGTCACGCCGAGCCACGACGGTAGCGGAACGCACGTTTTATATGCCCGACCGGACTACCGGACGGCAAGAATGCCCAGTTCGAACGGTCCACTCAAGGGAACACGGAACAAGCTCAAGAACGACCCGCGGGATCGGGGAGCGTCGCCGCCACAGCGCGCCGTCCAGCAGTTCGAGGACGGCGACACTGTCCACCTGGCGATCGATCCCAGCGTCGACGACGGCCGGTTCCACCCGCGCTTCAACGGCCACACCGGCACGGTCGTCGGCACGCAGGGGAAAGCCTACAAGGTCCAGATCGAAGACGGCGGCGTCGAGAAGACGCTGATCGTCAAGGCCGCGCACCTCCGGCGACAGGAGTAAGCGATGACCATATTCAAGGAGAAGCTCGAGGAGGAGTACCTGACTCTCGCCGAGGCCAAGGACATCCTCGAGGACATCGAACGCGAGCGCGCGCTCGACGAGGACCGGGAGATGCGCTACGAACTCACGCGCGCCGTCGAGCACGTCAACCGCTTTGCGGTCCTGGACGTCGAGGAGTCCGAGGAGTTCGTCGCCGAACTGCAGGACTTGGAGAAAGTCGACGAGGCCACCGCCTACAAGATCGCTAACCTTCTGCCCCAGGACCGGGACGAACTGCGGGCCGTCTTCGCTCAGGAACGGTATTCGCTGTCGGGCGAGGAACTCGACGACATTCTCAACGTCGTCGCCAAGTACGCCTGATACGGATTCGGCTCTCGCGAGCGTCGACTGTCACTCCTCGGCGCCCGCCTCTTCTTCTTCGTTGTCCTCGTCTTCGCCGTCCGCGTCGGTCCGGCGAGAGACGTCGACGCGGTAGTGCTGGAGGATGTCACGGCCGAGCAACACGGGATACTGCATGTGGCTGCGGTCCTCGACGCTGGCGGTGACGGTGTGGCGGCTCCCGCCGACGGCGACGACGAGGTCGATGACCGGCCGGCTCTTCGATACTTTCTGGCTGCCGGACTTGACCTTCGTGATGGACTTGATCGGGCCGGCCCCGATGTCGGCCGCGAGACCGGTATCGATGCTGGTCCGGGTGGCGCCAGTGTCGGACTTGGCGAGGGCGGCCGTCGAGCCGCTGGTCCCGCTGACGATGACCTCCTCGATGTAGCCGATAGTCTCTCGCTCGGGAGCACTGGTCGGGGCAGTGCTGGGCCGACACGTCGGCACCGAGTCGTCGAGGACCGTCGCCAGCTCGGCGACGCGGTCGGCGTCGACGGTGCCGCCGGCCGACTCGATGGCGTGGGCGGCGATGTACGGTGCGGGGCTGCGCCCGGTCGCCTCGTAGAGGCCCTTGAACCCTGCGGTCGGGTTGACTTCCAGCACCAGCCAGCCGTCGTCGCTCTCGACGAGATCGACGCCGGCGTAATCCAGGCCGACAGCGTCGGTGGCCCGGCGGGCGATGTCGAGAGCCGACTCCGGGACCTCGTCGCTGGCGTCGGCGACGTCGCCGCCGAGGGCGACGTTGGTGCGCCAGTCGTTGTCGGGCGCGTACCGGAACATCGAACCGACGATCTGGTCGCCGACGATGTACACCCGGAGGTCGCGCGCTCGCTCGCCCTCGCGTTCGATCAGTGACTGGAGGAACGCGTAACGGTTGCCGACGCGGGCGTTGACGCGTTCACCGGGCCCGACCTTCCAGGTCCCGCCGCCGTTCGTCCCGATGGCGGTCTTGTAGACGGCCTCGGTGTCGCCGGCGGTCAGCCAGGCGTTGAGTCGCTCCGATTCCAGCGCCATCAGCGCGTCCGGGACGGGCACGTCCGCCTCCACCAGTGCCGCGGCCGTCGCGACCTTGTGCACCGCGGTCAGCGTCGCAGCGGGGCCGTTCAGCGTCGGGCGAAGGTGTGCGAGCGTGCGGGCCAGGCCGAGTTCCTCGCAGGGCTCGGTCGACTTCGAGAGCAGCAGGCGGTTGACGACGACGTCGACGTCCGGCTGGAGCGTCATGTCGCCGTCCGTGACGTCGATCACCAGGTTCTCCCGGCGGAGCCACGCAGGTTCGTGACCCAGTGCCTCGATGGCGTTGCAGATCGCCTTGGTCTCCTTGCTGTTATGCAGGCTGAGAACCCCGACGGTGACGGGTGTCGACGTGGTCATAGACGGAGATGCGAGGTCGACGGTGAAGAACTCTCGGGCGACTGTCTTCCGGTGCGGACACGCGGCTCGCGTCGACAGTCGACGGCGGCACGGAGCACTGCCGACCGTCGCAGTCAGCTGGCCGTCACACGTTTTACCGTCCCACACGTCCGAGCAGTATGGAGCAGCCAGCGCCGTTCACCTACGACGGTGGGCGGGTCGATCCCGGGGAGACCCAGAACGTCCGGTACACGGTCACCGAGACCTACCTCGGCGATCCGGTCAAGATGCCCGTGACGGTCGTGGTCGGCGAGCGGACGGGACCGACGGTCGTCATCACGGCGGCCACGCACGGCGACGAACTCAACGGCATCGAGGTCGTCCGCGAGGTCGCCCACGAGTGGGACCACTCCGACCTCTGTGGCCGGCTCGTTTGCCTGCCGATCCTCAACGTTCCTGGTTTCATCGCTCAGCAGCGATACCTGCCGGTCTACGACCGCGACCTCAACCGGGCGTTTCCCGGCGACCGGACCGGGACGGGTGCCCAGCGGATGGCTGCGCGGATCTTCGAGAACTTCGTCGCGCCCGCCGACCTGGGGATCGACCTGCACACCTCGACTCGCGGGCGGTCGAACATGCTGCACGTCCGGGCAGACATGAGCGACGAGACTGTCGAGCGGGTCGCCAGGGCCTTCGCCTCGAACGTCGTCATCGACAGCGAGGGTGCCGAGGGGACGCTCCGCCGCGAGGCGACGGCTGCCGGGACGTCGACGGTCACCGTCGAGATGGGCGAGGCACACCGCTTCCAGCGATCGCTCATCGACCGGGCGCTCGACGGCATTCGATCGGTCTTCGCGGAGTTCGGCCTCCTGCAAAGCGAACACGTCGACTGGCCGGGCTGGCGGACGGTCGTCGAAGCAGCCGACGAGAAGACCTGGCTGCGGGCCGACGCGGGCGGGCTGGTAGACGTCCACGTCGAACGCGGGGCCTTCGTCGAGGAAGGCGAGCGCATCGCGACCATCGCCAACCCCTTCAAGACGACCACGACGGCGGTAGACGCACCGTTCGACGGGGTGCTGATCGGCGTCCTGGAGAACCCCGTCGTCTACCCCGGAAATCCGCTGTGTCACATCGTGAAAGTCGACGAGCGAACCAGGGGGGCCATCGAGTACGGCGAGACGTGACTCGCTGGCTTTTAAGTACACTGTCACCGTACAGACTGGATATGACTACCGGCCACCGCGACGACGAGTCGAGTGCCCCCACGGCAGTCGTCCTCGATTTCCTGCCCCACGGGCGCTCGGACGACGAGCGGCCCCAGTACGAGAAAGAGCCGCTGGCGTACGCCGTCTCCGTCGAGGAGTTCCGTCTGTTCGAGCTCGTGCTCACCGAGGACGCCGACGTTTCGATCGGCGATCGCGTGTCGGTCGAGCGCGGCGACGATGTCGAGCGCGCCCGAGGGATCGACTACGAGGACCTCTCGGGCGGCGCGCGGTCCGAGCTGGAGTACGCGATCGAGGACATCGTCGACGCGGACGAAGACCGTTTCGTCGAGTTCTACAACGAGGCGCAGCCGATCACGACGCGGCTGCACGCGCTGAATCTCCTGCCCGGGATCGGCAAGAAACTGCGAAACAACGTCCTCGAAGCGCGCAAGCGCCGCCCGTTCGCGAACTTCGAGGACATCGAGGCGCGGGTCAACGGTCTCCACGATCCGAAAGACGTACTCGTCGAACGTATTCTCGAAGAGATCGAAGAGAGTGACCTCAAGTACCGGATATTCGCCCGGCGCGACGAGTAAGATGGACGACACTGACTTCCGCGATCCCGACACACTGTTAGCCCGTGCCGGTGTCGGAGGGAATCCGGGACGCGATCAGCACTTCCTGATCGACGACCGCGTGCTCGATCGCGTCCCGACCTACGCGACCGAGGCCGGCGCGGATCTGCGCCACGTCCTGGAGGTCGGGGCCGGAACCGGCGCACTCACGGACCGGCTGCTCGCGGTTGCCGACCACGTCACGGCTGTCGAGCGCGACCCCGGTCTGGCGGCCTTTCTCCGCGAGGAGTTTGCCGACGAGATCGACGCCGGACGGCTGACCGTCCTGGAGGGCGACGCCCTCGAGGTCGAGTTGCCCGAGTTCACCGCGTCGATATCGAATCTCCCCTACGGGATCTCCAGCGAGATCACGTTCCGGCTGCTGCCACGGGGTGTGCCCCTCGTGTTGATGTTCCAGCGGGAGTTCGCCGACCGGATGGCCGCCGAGCCGGGATCCGACGACTACGGCCGACTGTCAGTGACGGCAGGCCACTACGCCGACGTCGAGGTGGTCGAACCCGTGCCGAAGGAGGCGTTCAGGCCACCGCCGGCCGTCGAGAGCGCGATCGTCCGGACGACGCCGCGCGAGCCGGAGTACGAAGTGCCAAGTGACGCGGTGTTCATGGATCTCGTGAAGGCGATCTTCACCCAGCGTCGCAAGACGATGCGCAATGCGATCCGAAACACGGCGCACATCTCCGGGCTGGGGGATCCAGAGGCGGTCGTCGACGCCGCCGACGAGGACCTCATGAGCAAGCGAGCCGGGGACGTGACCCCGGCGGAGTTCGCGAAGCTGGCGCGGCTCGCGGTCGAGGTGGGCGATCCGTGACCGGTGCGGTCGTCACGCTCTCAGCGACTGCTCCTTCAGTCAGCCGGTCGGTATTAGTTATCGAACTTCCGATCGTCGGCCAGCTGTTCGCGACGCCGACCGGGCGATGGCTGGGGACGCTCGCGGTGCTCGTTGGTGTGCTCGCGGGCAGCTGGGCGATCCGCCAGACTGGTCGCTGGCTCCGGACGCACTACGATCCTCGCGGGACCCTGCTGGAAGCGGTGCAGGCGGCACTGATCGTCGCCCTCTCCGGAAGTGCGATCGTCGCCGTGCTCACGATCTGGGAGGCAACCGCGGAAGCGACAGCCATCTCCGAGGTCCTCGATCCGGCTCCCATGACGATCGTCCGCGGGCTGGTGTCGGTGTTTCTGCTGGTCGGGGCCTGGGGTGCGACGGTGTTCGCCAAGCGCGTGACCGGACTGCTCTTCGAGGAACACGACGCCTTCTCGCGCCACCAGCACGAGGTGACCTACCACGTCCTGCAGCTGGTCCTGTACTCGCTGGCGATCGTCGTCGGGCTGGCAGTCTGGGGGATCGATCCCTCGGACATCCTGCTCGGGGCCGGGTTCCTGAGCGTCGTGATCGGCCTGGCAGCCCGCCAGACGCTGTCGTCGGTTCTGGCGGGGTTCGTTCTGCTGTTCGGTCGACCGTTCGACATCGGCGACTGGGTCGCGATCGACGATCGGGAAGGGATCGTCACCGACGTGTCGGTGTTCAACACCGAGATACGCACGTTCAGCGGCGAATTCGTCACGATCCCCAACGACGTGGTGACGGCGACGGGACTGGTCAACCGCTCCCGGCGCGGGCGGTTGCGCGTCGACGTGGAAGTCGGCGTCGACTACGACGACGACGTCGAACGCGCCCGCGAACTGGCCACCGAGACGATGCGTGACCTCGGCCGCGAGGAGATCCGCACGCATCCACAGCCCCGGGCGCTCCTGACCGGGTTCGGCGACTCGGCGGTCGTCCTGGAGTTGCGGTTCTGGATCGACGAACCGACGGCACGGCGACGCTGGGCGGCACAGACGGCCGTCGTCGCGGCGGTCAAGCAGGCGTTCGAACGAGAGGGGATCACCATCCCCTTCCCCCAGCGGACGCTCGGCGGACGACCGCCCGGCCTGCAGGTCCAAAGCGAAACGCCGAGGGGATCTCCGGACGAAGACCAGGATCGATGAGCGACGACCGGCCCGAACTGGCCAGACAGCGCGATCTCGACCAGGTGTACGAACCGGCCGAGGATTCCCACCTGCTCGCCGAGACGGCCCGCGAGTACGTCGGCGAAGGCGACCTGGTACTCGAAGTGGGAACGGGGTCGGGCTACGTTGCGACCGCGCTCGCGAAGACGGGGGCCGACGTCGTCACGACGGACATCAACCCGATGGCCTGCCGCGAGGCGCACGAGGCCGGACTCCCGGTCGTCCGGGCGAATCTCGTCGAGCCGTTTCGGGACGGTGTCTTCGACCTCGTGGCGTTCAATCCGCCGTATCTCCCGACGCCACCGGAACACGAGTTCGACGACTGGATGGAACGGGCGCTCTCCGGCGGCGAGGACGGTCGCGCCGTGGTCGATCCGTTCCTCGAGACCGTCCGCCGCGTCCTCGCCGCGGACGGCGTCGTGCTCTTGCTCGTGAGCTCGCTCACGGACATCGAGGCCGTACGAAAGCGTGCTGCGGCCGGCGGACTGTCGGCCAGAGAGGTCGCCGACGAATCCCACCCCTTCGAGCGGCTCGTCGTACTGGAACTTCGACCGACCGAACAGTGACACCCCTGCCTTTGTATTTTTCTACATATATATTTTTGATATTTTACAATTGTTAGATAATACGTCGGCCGGCTAGTACAGGTACGGGCCGACGATGGCCGAGATCATCGAACTGGAGGGAGGAGAACACCCGGGCTCGAACGAGCGGGTCGACGAGCGACTGGGTCCGCAATACCTCGCGGAGGGGCCGCTGTCGTCGTACCTCGGCGAGCGGGAGGAAGTCGCGTTCGTCATGCACGCAAAGCGGGGTGGCGTGACAGTCGAGCGTGACGGGGTCAGCGAGACGTACAAGCCGGCCAGGGGGTGTCGGACGGTCGTCGCGATCACCGATCTGCGTGTCGTGATCGCGATTGGCGGCGCGGACGAGGGCGGCGATCGGGTCGTCCCGATCCCGTTCTCGACCGTTACGCGGGTCGCGACCGATCGCGGCCTGTTGCGCGAGCGGCTGGTCGTGCGCACCGAGGCGGGCGAGCAGTGGTCGATGCCTGCCGGCGGCGACCTCGATCCGGTCGTCGCGTATCTGGAAGAAGCACGGGAGGCATGGTCGCAGGCGGATCGGTCCGCAGCCCGGATCGAAGAGCAACTCACGACCGCGCGAGCACACCTCGAGGACGACCCGGACGCCGCACGCGAAGCGGCCGAGGAAGCCGTCTCGATGATCGCTGCCGGACGCGAGGGGGTTCGCGCGTTCGATCTCGGCGATCGAGTGCTCGTCCACGCCGGGTTCGACGAGTATCGCGCGGACGTCCGGTCGATCCAGCGCCGCGCACTCGCGGCGCTGGCCGAGGCACACGCCGGTCGCGCCGACCGCCACGAGGCCGCAGGCCGACTCCGGGCAGCCTGCGAGGCACACGAAGACGCCCGGGATACCGCCGAGCAGGCCCTGGCGATCGATGCCGAACAGCCTCCGGACGAGCAACTCGAGGCACAGATCGGAACCGCCGAGCGCGAGCGAGCACGACTCGAAGGGCTACCTCGCGAACGCGCGACTGCCACACTCGAGGACGCCAGGTCGATCGACGATCCCGAACGGCGCGCCGAGCGACTGGCCGACGCTCTGGCGGCGCATCGCGACTGGATCGGTCTTTCCTGGGGACCGAGCGCACCGTTCGCGGGCGATCCCGATTCGATCCGGGCGCGGATCCTGGACGTCGTCGACGAGATCGTCGACGCGCGGACGGCCGTCATCGACCGGCTGCTCGCGGCCGCCGAGCGCCTCCACGCGGGGGGCCGAACCGAACAGGCACTGTCAGCCTGCTCGCAGGCCGACGACCACCTCCAGCAAGCCCTGACCGTCGTCACCGAACTGGCCCCCGACCGCGAAGAGACGCTCCGGACGTGGCGCGTCGAGATCGACCACCGGCGCGCGCTGATCGAACGCGAGGCAGTCGGAGTCGACGACGGGAACGACCCCGATTCCGGGTCGAGCGGCCACGACGGACCGGGCGAAGGCCCGCCGGAGAGCACTGACGCCAGTGCGTCGACAGACAACGGGGGCGTCGTCGCGGGTGTAACCACGAAGACGGCCGACCGGACGACACCCGAGCGCGAGAGCCGTCACGACGACGGTGGCTTCGGTGAGGCGTGGGAGCGTCTCGACACAGCGCCGGATCGAGGCGCGGACCGGCGAGTCTCGGCCGAGGCGGACCTCCGGGCGATGGACGACGGGGAGTTCCGGACGTTCGTCGCTGCGTGCTGGAGCGAACTCGGCTGGGAGACGACGATCTTCGCCCAGTCGCGAGGCCAGTACGACGTGATGGCCATCCGCAGACAGCTGATCGACCTCCGCGTGCTGATCTGGACGGTCCACCGTCCTGACGGGGATCTCGACGCGTCGACCATCGACCGCTGTGTGACCGACCGCGACAACGTCGACCGGGCCGACGCCGCTGCAGTCGTCACGACCGCGAACGTTCCCGACTCGGTCCGGGACCGAGCGGCCAGCCACGACATCAAACTGCTCGATCTCCAGAATCTGCTCGATCTCCTCGAAGACGAGGGACTGACCGATCTCGTCCTCGGCGAAGATAACTGACAGACATTCATCGAAGTAGTAAATATTAAAGCGCGTCATTCCATATTCGTGGGCAATGGCAGAGATCGTATCAACGACACCGGGACTGTATCCGTTACCGGACTGGACAAAAGACGAGTTGTCGAGGCTCAAGGGCCATCAGAAGGGCGACCTGATCAGCGGCGACGAGAGTGGGGAGATCGTTTCCGTTTACGAGGAGGCACGAGCCGAGGTCATCGGGGCCCAGCAATCGGCCGGGCTCGACCGGATCATCGAGGGGCAATTGCGCTGGGACGACATGCTCGCGCATCCGCTGGCCGTCCACGATAGCGTGGACACGCGGGGCATCGTCCGATACTACGATAACAACAACTTCTACCGCGAACCCGTCGTCACCGGCGAGCTAACGGCCGACGGCGACGTCGCGGCGGAACTGACCGCCGCGGACGAGCAGGTCGACGCGGGACTGCAGGCCGTCCTCCCGGGACCGTACTCGCTTTCGGAGCTGGCGACCGACGAGTACTACGGCGACGACGCGGCGTTTCTCGACGCTATCGCGGACTTCCTGGCCGGCGAGGCCGAGCAGTTCCCCGACGTCGAGACGCTGCTGTTGCTCGAACCGTCGCTCGTGACCAACTCGCCCGGAGACGGCGAGGACGAACGCGCCAGTGCGGCCATCGACACCGTCGCCTCGGCGCTCGATACCGACGTGATCGTCCAGACCTACTGGGGCGCACTCGAGGAGAAGGTCCACGCTCACCTGCTGGACGCCGACGTCGACGCCGTTGGCTACGACTTCGTGACCGACCACGAGGCGAACCTCTACAACATCAACGAGTACGGCACGAAGGACTCGATCGCGCTGGGCGTCGTCGACGGCCAGAACACCCTGGTCGAGACGCCCGGCGAGATCCGCGAGCGGATCGAGTGGGTCGACGACCAGACCGCGACCGACTTCGAGACGATCTACGCGACGGCCAACACCGAACTGTTCTACCTGCCGGTGAACAAGTTCGAGGAGAAACTCGAAGCGCTGGCTGCGGTGGCCGACGCCGAGGAGGTGACAGCATGACGGACACGCGCGAGCAGTTCCGACCCGAGGACCACTCCAACGACCACTTCCTGCTGACGACCGTCGTCGGCTCCTATCCCAAGCCCGAGTGGCACGACACGGCCCGGGAACTCTTCGAGGACCCCGACTCGGACTTCGATATCGAGGACTGGGAAGAATCCAAGGACGACGCCGCCCGGCTGATCACCGACGAGCACGAACGGGCCGGAATCGACGTCGTCACCGACGGCGAGATGCGGCGCAACGAGATGGTCGAGTACTTCGCTCACCGGATCGACGGCTACGAGTTCAACGGCCGCGTCAAAGTGTGGGGCCACAACTACTTCGACAAGCCCTCCGTGGTTGACGAGGTCGAATACGACGAGCAGTGGCTGGTCGAGGAGTTCGAGTTCACCGACGAGGTGGCCGACGCACCCGTCAAGGTCCCGATCACCGGACCGTACACCCTCGCCTCCTGGAGCTTCAACGAGGTCTACGACGACGAAGAGCAGTTGACCTACGCGCTCGCGGACCTGGTCAACCAGGAGATCGAGTCGCTGGTCGAAGCCGGCGCGCGCTACATCCAGATCGACGAGCCCGCGCTGGCGACGACGCCGGACGACCACGCCATCGTCGGCGAGGCGCTCGAACGGATCGTCGACGACGTTCCCGAGGACGTCCGCCTGGGACTGCACGTCTGCTACGGTGATTACTCGCGGATCTACCCCGAGATCCTCGAGTTCCCCGTCGAGGAGTTCGACCTCGAGCTGGCCAACGGCGACTTCGAGCAGGTCGAGGTCTTCAAAGAGCACGAGTTCACCAAGGACTTCGCGATGGGCGTCGTCGACGTCCACGACGCCGAGGTCGAGTCCGTCGCGGAGATCAAAGAGAACATCAAGCGCGGCCTGGAGGTCGTCCCGCCAGAGCGACTGACTGTCTCGCCGGACTGCGGCGTGAAGCTGCTGCCCCGCGAGGTCGCCTACCAGAAGATGGCCAACATGGTCGAGGCGGCCCGCGAAGTCGAAGCAGAACTGGACGCCGGCGAGATCGAGATCGGAGCCGTCGGCTCCGCGGACTGATCGGGCTACCGAAAAAACGAGCTATTTTCCGACGTCTCGACGATCAGGCGTACTTCTTCAGCACGTCGACGACGACCAGTTCCTGACCGGTGAGGGCGTTGAGGTACGCGCCGCCGGCGATGGAGACGTGGTCGTAGTCGTCTTCGTCGAGGCCGTACAGCGACAGCGTCCGGGCGGTGTCACCGCCGCCGACGACCGAGAAGCAGTCGGTCTCGCCGATGGCCTTGATGAGTTCGACCGTGCCGTCTGCGAAGCGCTCGTCCTCGAAGACGCCGACTGCGCCCTTGACGAAGACGGCCTCGGACTCGCGGATGATCGGCTCGTAGGCCTCGATCGTCTCGTGGCCGATGTCGAGGTAGCCGGTGTCCTTCTCCTCGATGTCCTCGAGGGCGATTTCGGCGCGCTCGCCGTCGTCGTCCTCGTAGGCGAAGTCGACGGGCAGCTCGAACTCGTCGCGGCGGTTCTCGACGAGATCTTCGAGAGTGCCTTTCGTTTCTTCCCACTGATCGTCCAGCAGGTCCATGTCGCCGACGTCCATCCCGACGGGCTCGCCCTCCGCGCGGAGGAACAGCTCGCCCGGCAGACCGCCGACGAGGAACGTGTCGACCTTCTCTTCGAGGTTGTTGACGACGCTGATGACGTCCTCGGACTTGTTGCCACCGCAGAGCATCGTCACCTGGCCGTCGAACTCCTTCTCGGCGACCGAGGTGTTGTACTGGTACTCCTTGTCCATCACGAGGCCGGCGTAGGTCGGCAGTTCGACGGCGAAGCCGACCGTCGAGGCGTGGGCGCGGTGGGCCGCCGAGTAAGCGTCGTTGACGAAGGCGTCGAAGAGCGGCGCGAGCGTCTGGACGAAGTCGCTCTCGGCGTGTTCCTCGGCGGGCTTCTCGGGCAGTTCGTCGTCGGCCATCCGGGTGTTCTCCAGCAGCAGGATCTCGCCCGCTTCGAGGGCCTCGATGGCGTCGATGGCGTCGTCACCGTAGATGTCGTCGACGAACTTGATCGGCTTGCCGACGTACTCTTCGAGGATCTCCGCGTGCTGGTCGAGCGAGACGAAGTCGTCACGGCCGGGTCGGCCCTGGTGGGCCATCAGCACGACCTTGTGGTCGGCTTCTGCGAGTGCAGCAACGGTCTCGGAGTATCGGTCGAATCGGTTGTTGTCCTGTACCACGCCGTCCTCGACAGGGGAGTTGAGGTCGACCCTGACGAGGACGCGCTGGCCGGGCTCGAGGTCGTCGAGCGTGTTGTATTCGGGCATGGTGTCGTATCTGGTTCGGTGGCGTGTGTCTGAAAAAACGGTGCAGTTGGGGAGAACGGCTTACGCGATGTACTCGGCGAGGCGCATCATCTGGGCCGTGTAGCCCATCTCGTTGTCGTACCAGGCGAAGATCTTCGCGAGGTCGCCGCCCTCGACCGTGCTCGTCTGTTTCAGGTCGACACAGGAGCCATACTCCCAGCCGAGGATGTCACGGGAGACGATCTCGTCGTCGGTGGCACCCATCGCGCCCTCGAGTTCGCCGTTGGCGTACTCGCGCATGGCGTCGTTGATCTCCTCGGCGCTGGGGTTGCCCTCCAGGTCGGCGACGATCTCGGTGATCGACCCGCTGGGGGTCGGCACGCGGATCGCCATGGCCTCGAACTTCCCTTTCAGGTCGGGCAGGATGTCCGTCGTCGCCGTCGACGCGCCGGTCGTCGTCGGGACGATGTTCTCCGCGGCTGCGCGGCCACGGCGGGTCTTGCTCTTGGGACCGTCGACGATGTTCTGCGAACCCGTGTAGGCGTGGATGGTCGTCATCTCGGCGGCGTTGACGCCGAACTCCTCGAGCAGGACGTACATCGGCGGGGAGACACTGTTGGTCGTACAGGAGGCGCCGGAGACGATGTCTTCGCCGTCGTATTCGTCGTGGTTGACGCCGTAGACGAACTGCGGCACCGGTTTGTCACCCTTCGGCGGCGCGGAGATCAGCGCCTTGTCGGCACCGGCATCGAGGTGCGCCGAGGCCTCGTCTTTCGTCCGGAAGATCCCCGTCGACTCGATGGCGACGTCGACGTCCAGGTCGTCCCACGGCAGCTCCTCGGGACTCTGGATGTTGTACAGTGAGATGTCGTTCTCGCCGACGCTCAGCGTGTCACCGTCGAGCGAGACGTCGTAGGGAAGGTTGCCCAGCGTCGTGTCGTACTTCGACAGATACTCCATCTGCTCGAAGCTCATCACGTCGTTGATCCCGACGATCTCGACGTCGTCGTTGTTCAGCGCTGCGCGGAATGTACACCGTCCGATACGGCCGAAGCCGTTGATCCCGATCCTGACCGTGTCGCTTGCACTCATGATTACTACTCCGTCTGAAATTGCTACGGTAGCGAGTAAATGTTTTTCGGTTATTGTCGCGCGCGTGTAACTGAATTACCTAAACAATAAGGCAGATTTAGACGCGTGCTGAATGAAGTCCTCCATTCGGTTCCGATCGGTAACACTGCCCGCTATACGTTTGTAACGATATTCGGCACCTCGTCGTGTCAAATCAGTTCGAAATGGTATCGCCGGCAGTACGAGTTCTCTTGTGGTCGATCGGGACTCGAGTTCCGAAGCTGTCGATAGCTTCGGTCGGAGCCGTCTCGCTTCTGTCTGCCGGCCTGTTGGGCCCCGAGGCGAAGGCTTTTGGGACGGACAGCCCTACCGGCGGGTATGAGACGTGACGATCGCGACGATCCCTTCGACGATTTCTTCCGCGAACTCGAACGGATGATGAACGAGATGACCGGCGGCGAGTTCGATATGCACGTCGAGCGCCACGGCGACGGCGGCCAGAACCCCGGTCGCGACATCCACCTCGACGTCTACGAAGAGGACGGTCACATCCGCGTCGTCGCCGACATCCCCGGCGTCGAGAAAGACGCTATCGACCTGAAATGCGACGGCGAGGAGCTGACGATTGACGCTTCCGGCCCCGAACGCGAGTACTTCGAGCGCGTCCGACTGCCGGTCGCCGTCGACGAACACTCCGCCAGTGCGACCTACAACAACGGAATCCTAGAAGTGTCCTTCCAGCGGCAGGATAACTCCGCCGACATCGATCTCTCCTGATGTCCGACCGCGAGAAACTGCTCGACCTGGTCGGCTCGCCGTTCGGGATCGGAGATCTACTCGACTATCAGTCCGATGCCGTCGTCAGTCAGACGCTCGTCGACGAGGAGGCAGTCACGGTCACCGTCTTCGCGTTCGACGAGGGCGAGCGTCTCAGCGAACACACGGCACCGCACGATGCCATCTTGCAAGTCGTCGACGGCACCGCGCTCGTCACCGTTTCAGGGACCGAACACGAGGTCGCGGCCGGCGAGGCGATCGTCCTGCCGGCGGACGAGCCCCACGCCGTCGAGGCCGCCTCGCAGTTCAAGATGTTTCTCACAATGGTCCGGTAACGCACGTCGAGTCCGCGTCTGCCGAAGCGGTGGCACACAACCGATTGTCCTTTAATCCCGGCGACGATTCCTTCCAGTATGGACCGGTTCGCCGACGTCGACGACCAGTACGATCCACACGCCGTCGAAGAGCGTGTCTTCGAGTACTGGGAGGAGGTCGACGCCTACGAGAAGACGGTCGAGCATCGCGCCGACGGCGAGGACTTCTTCTTCGTCGACGGGCCGCCCTACACCTCGGGCGCGGCCCACATGGGGACGACCTGGAACAAGACGTTGAAGGACATCTACGTCCGCTATCTCCGGATGCAGGGCTACGACGTGACCGATCGCCCGGGCTATGACATGCACGGGCTGCCCATCGAGACGAAAGTCGAGGAACGGCTGGACTTCCAGAACAAGAAAGACATCGAGGAGTTCGGCGAGGACGCCTTCATCGAGGAGTGCAAGGCCTTCGCCAACGAGCAACTCGAAGGCTTGCAGAGCGACTTCCAGGACTTCGGCGTCTGGATGGACTGGGATAACCCCTACAAGACGGTCGAGCCCGAGTACATGGAGGCGGCCTGGTGGGGCTTCGAGCAGGCCCACCAGCGCGGCCTCGTCGAACAGGGCAAACGCTCGATCAATCAGTGTCCCCGGTGTGAGACAGCCATCGCCAACAACGAGGTCGAGTACGACCAGGTCGGGAAGCCCTCGATCTACGTGAAGTTCCCATTGAGCGAGCGGGAGCGCGAGGACGAGCGAAGCGAGTCCTCGGAACGCGCGAGCGGCGAAGCCGCGAGCGACGAATACCTCGTCATCTGGACGACGACGCCCTGGACCATCGTCGCAAACACCTTCGTCGCGGTCGATGGCGACCTCGAATACGTCGGCGTCGACGCCGAAAAGGACGGAGAAACGGAGCGTCTCTACGTCGCCGAGGCAGTCGTCGAGGACGTGCTCAAGGAGGGGCGCTACGAGGACTACGAGGTCGTCGAGCACCTCGACGGCGAGGAGCTGGTCGGCTGGAAGTACGACCACCCCCTCGCGGAAGAGGTGCCCGATCACGCCCAGGCTGAGGGATCCGGGCAGGTCTACACTACCGAGTACGTCGAGGCCGACCGCACCGGGCTCGTCCACTCCGCGCCCGGCCACGGTGAGGAGGACTTCGAGCGCGGCCAGGAACTCGATCTGGAGATCTTCTGTCCGGTCGGTCCGAACGGGGACTACACCGAGCAGGCGGGGAAATACGCGGGCACGTTCGTCCGGGACGCAAACGAGGAGATCATCGCCGATCTGGACGCTAAGGACCTGCTGCTCGCACACGATACGACCAGCGTCCGCGAGGGACACTGCTGGCGGTGTGACACCGACATCGTCCGGATCGTCACCGACCAGTGGTTCATCACGATCACCGACATCAAAGACGAACTACTGGAGCTCATCGAGGACAGCGAGTGGCACCCCGAGTGGGCCCGCGATAATCGGTTCCGTGACTTCGTCGAGGAAGCCCCCGACTGGAACGTCTCCCGCCAGCGCTACTGGGGCATCCCGATCCCGATCTGGACGCCGGAAGACTGGAATGGGGAGATGAGCAACGCCATCGTCGTCGGCGACCGCGAGGAACTCGCCGAGCGGGTCGACCAGGACGTCGATCCCGAGAACGTCGATCTCCACAAGGACACCGTCGACGAGCTGACGATCACCGAAGACGGCACCACCTACACTCGCGTCGAGGACGTCTTCGACGTCTGGCTCGACTCCTCGGTCGCGACGTGGGGGACGCTGGATTACCCCGAGCAGACCGAAGACTTCGAGCAGCTGTGGCCCGCCGACCTCATCATCGAGGCCCACGACCAGACCCGCGGGTGGTTCTGGTCGCAGCTCGGCATGGGCGGGGCGTCGATGGGCGAGATTCCCTACGAGGAGGTGCTGATGCACGGCTACGCCAATATGCCCGACGGCCGCGGAATGTCCAAATCGAAGGGGATCTTCGTCGATCCGCACGAGGTCATCGACGAACACGGCCGCGATCCGATGCGGCTGTTCCTCCTCTCTGTCACCGCTCAGGGTGAGGACATGAACTTCTCCTGGGAGGAGACCCAGGAGATGCAACGCCGGCTCAACATCCTCTGGAACGTCTTCCGCTTCCCGCTTCCCTACATGCGGGCCGACGGCTTCGACCCTGAAGAGACGACTGTCGAGTCCGTCGAGGATGACCTCGAACTCATCGACGAGTGGCTGCTCTCCCGGCTCCAGACCGTGAAAGCCGAGATGGACGCGGCCTTCGAGGCCTTCGAACACGACAAGGGCCTGACCACGCTGCTGGATTTCGTCGTCGAGGACGTTTCCCGGTTCTACATCCAGGAAGTCCGGGAGCGCATGTGGGAAGAGGAGAACAGCCCGAGCAAGCTGGCCGCCTACGCCACGCTCTATCGCGTCCTGGAGGAGATCGTCGCGCTGCTGGCGCCCTACGCACCGTTCATCAGCGAGCAGGTCTACCAGCATCTGACCGGCGACGCCGGCCATCCGACGGTCCACATGTGTGACTTCCCCGAGCGCGACGGAGAGTGGCAGAACGTCGGCCTCGAGGATGACATCGCGGTCGTCCGCGCCGTCGAGGAGGCGGGCTCGAACGCCCGCCAGCAGGCAGAACGCAAGCTCCGCTGGCCGGTCAAACGCGTCGTCGTCGACGTCGAGACGGACGAGACTGGCGACCTGCCGGGGACGGTCGACCTCCGTTCGGAGCTGATCGCCGACCGGCTCAACGCTCGCGACGTCGAGGTCATCGAACCGGAGGCAGACTGGGGCGAACTCGCTTATAGCGCCGAGGCCGACATGAGCAAGCTCGGCCCCGCGTTCGGCGGCGACGCCCAGGAGGTCATGCAGGCCTGCAACGACGCCCGGATCGCCGAACCCACTATCGAGGCGCTGGAGGCGGCAGTCGCCGACGACCTCGGGCGTGGCGTCGACCTCAAGGAAGACATGGTCGAGTTCGTCCGCCAGCTGCCCGACGGTGTTGCAGGCACGTCCTTCGAAGCGCTTTCCGGCGAGGGTGTCGTCTACGTCGACACGACACTCACCGAAGACATCGAGAGCGAGGGCTACGCCCGGGAGGTCATCCGGCGCGTCCAGGAGATGCGCAAGGATCTCGATCTCGATCTCGAAGCGCGGATCCGAGTCGATCTGGACATCGCGGACGACCGCGTGGCCGATCTCGTGGCCGAGCACGAGGACCTGATCAAAGAAGAGGTCCGTGCCGACGAACTCGGACGCGTCGAGGACGGTCACCGCAAGACCTGGGACGTGGAAGGAACCGAGATGGAGATAGCGGTTGTGTCGGTGGCTGAGGCGGAAGCGTAAGCAGAGGACCAGCATACGGCGCGAGCGGAGCGAGCGCCGTTTCGCTCGACCGAACGGTAGCGCGGTCGCCTCGCGACCGCGAAAAGCCGAGCGGTGAAGCCGCGAGGCAGTGAGGTCGAGGTGTTTTTCCCCACGTTTTTCTGACTGAGCGGCTCCCGCAGGGCCGAAGGCCCGAGGACACCCGAGGAGGAAAAGTGGTTGCTCAATCCCCGAACGCCAGTGCCGTCGAATCCTGCTCGCGCGAGCGGACGAGCCCGACGACGAGATAGACGAAGGGCGTGTCCAGCGCGGCGATTCCGAGCTTGAGGAGGTACTGACCGACGATCAGCGAGACGACGGCCTCCAGCGGGAGCCCCTGAAACACGAAGAATGCGATCCCGACGAAGATCACCGTGTCGATGAGCTGGCTCGTGGCGGTCGAGCCGAGGTTTCGTAGCCAGAGGTGCTCGCCGTCGGTGGCGTCGCGGATCCGGTGGAAGACGATCACGTCCCAGTTCTGGCTGACGACGTAGGCTGCGAGGCTCCCGACGACGATGCCCGTCGAGGCCCCCAACACGTCCGCGAACTGCGCCTGCGAGACCGACGACGCGCCCGAGATCGGCGCGGCGATCGTCGACCAGACCAGCGCCAGCAACACGAAGTTCATCGCGAACGCGACGTTGACCATCACCTGGGCCGCACGGCGGCCGTACAACTCGGCGTAACAATCGGAGGCGAAGAAGGTCAGCGCGTAGGCCAGCGCCGCGCCCGGCAACAGCAGCGTATCGCCGGCGACCGGGATCGACACCGGCAGGTCGAACGCCAGCACCTTCGCGGCGGTCACCTGCGCCGTGATCAGCGCCGTGACGAACAGCGCGAGCAGTGCGACCTGCGGAACCGCGAGAGACGAGCTATTCCTCGACATCGTCCAGCCGATCGTGGCGGGCGTCTATCTCGTCGAGCATGTCCAGCGTCTTCCGGACCGAGGCGCGGATCGCCTCGCTTCGGTTGACGAACTTCCCGTCCTCCCCGACGTGTCTGTCCAGGTCCTCCAGGAGCTCTTCCGGCACTTCGACGCTTATCTTGGGCATATCTGGATCTTCTTCAGCGAATACTAAAACGCTATCGGAGCACCATCACGCACCTCTCGGACGGTCCGATCGTCACTGAAACGGTCGCCGGTTCGGTCACGCCGGCTCCTCGACC
This sequence comes from Halapricum hydrolyticum, assembly GCF_025517535.1. Classification (NCBI taxonomy): domain Archaea; kingdom Methanobacteriati; phylum Methanobacteriota; class Halobacteria; order Halobacteriales; family Haloarculaceae; genus Halapricum; species Halapricum hydrolyticum. The sequence goes on along the minus strand of NZ_JAOPKC010000016.1, from coordinate 7,131 downwards.
ATGGTACCACCACCGCCGCGACGGCCGCCCAGCGTGGCGAGCCACAGCACGGCCAGCCCGAAGTAGAACGCCAGCGCGAGCGGGATCGCGATCATCAGCATCGTGAACATCCCGCTCGGGGTGATGAACATGGCGAAGGTGAAGATCCCGATCGTCACCTCGCGCCAGCGGCCCCACATCGTCTTGAAGGAGACGAGCCCGCCGAAGTGAAACAGGAACATCGACACCGGGACCTCCGCCAGCAGGCCGATTCCGATCGTCGTGTAGACGACCATCCAGGCGTAGTATTTGATCCGGTAGGCGATGATCATGTTCGCGCCCAGCGCGTCCTGGGCGAGCCAGGATATCACCGCGGGGGCGACTATCGAGTAGCCGATAGCGCTGCCGATCCCGATGCCGACGAACAGCGTGCCGCCCCACACCAGCAACACGCGCTTGTCGCCCGTGACCAGCCCGCGCTCGCGCAGCGCCGGCCAGGCGTAATACAGGACCAGCGGCAGCGTCACGAGCGCGGCGACCAGCGCGCTGAACTTGATCTCGAAGATCAGGTGCTCGACGGGGTGTAACGCGACGGGTTGAACCTCCTCGGCACTCATCCCGGCCGGCAGCCGCGAGAGGAAGTCGGCGTTGATGTCCCTGATCCCGCGCTGGTAGAGATAGAAGAACAGCCCGCCGAGCACGACCATGAACAGCCCGACGATCCGGAACGCCTTCGAGGTCAGCGACTCCAGGATGAACGCGATGTCGTAGTAGTACCCGCCGATGTCGTCCTCCGTGGTTTCGTCTTCGGTGAACGCGTCGACCATGCCCGCCGTCGTCTCGGAGACCACGTTCGAATCCTCGTCACCCGCCTCCGGTGGGGCACCGCCACTCTCGCCGGCTGCTTCCGGTGTGCCCTCGCCCGTGGATTCCGCCTGTGGCTGGCTCGTCTCCTCGTTGGCCTCGTCGAACTTATCCAGCAGCGCCTCTGCGCGCTCGGGATCGTCGTTTTCGAGCGCGTCGGAGGCGATCGACATCAGCTCGTCCTCGTCCATCTCCTCGAACGGTTCCAGGGGTGCCGCACGGACGCCCGCGGCGTCGAGTTCGCTGACGTCTAGTTCAGCCGGATCGCCGACGCTCGCGGCCGCCGCCGGGTCAAGTGTCGTCAGCTCGCGGGCGATGATCCGATAGAAGACGACCACTGCGACCAGGATTGCGACCCCTGCACCCGAGAGGACGCCGATCGCTCGACGGGAGAGCCCGGTCGATTCCGGCAGCGGCGTCAGCGTCGGCCACAGCGACGACGACCCGAACAGATCGTTCAGCGTCGTCAGCCCGCCCGTGGTGAAAAAGACGTAGATGATCACGAACGACAGCAGCGCCATGCCGGCGATCCGGTTCCAGTTCTGTCTGGCGATATCACGGAAATCGAACTGTTCGCTGCTTCGCTTGACAGTCACGACGATCCGGGTAAACTTCAGGCTGCCCGCGTACAGCGCCACCAGCGGTGTCGCCCACATTAGCTGGGTCAGTGGGTCGGGCGGGGTGAACAGTGCCCCACCGGCATACAGCCCGACGATCGCGTGTTTCCAGTAGTCTCGAAAGGTCTCGTAGGGGACGATCTCGGCGTACGCGAGGGTGCTCATCACCAGCGGTAGCTGGGCTGCGATCCCGAACGACAGCGCCAGCAGCACGATGAACTCCATCCACTTGGTGATCGAGTAGGTGGGATTGAACCCCGAATTCGTGGCCGTGCTGATGAGGAAGTCGAACATCAGCGGGAAGAAGAACAGGTAGGCGTACGCGATGCCCAGCACGAACAGCGTCAGCACGCCGCCGAGTAGCAGGGCGAACTTCCATTTGGCCAGTGGCACCTGTGGCAGCCACCCCCGTTGCCGGAGTTCGTCCCGGGAGAGATACAGGAGTACGGGCACGGAGACGATCGCGCCGACGATCAACCCGATCTTGAACTGCAGGAGGATCACCTCGAAGGGCGTGATCGTGACGACTTCGGCCCCCTCTGTCAGCAGGTCCTGCTTGAGCGCTTCCCAGATGTAGTTCTGCAGTGCGACGATCGTGCCGACGAGCGTGACGACGAAGACGACAAAGACGACCTGGAGGTGTCGCTGGACGGTCTTGAGTGCTGCACCGAGTGCCTCTCGACCGCCAGCGATAGTGCGACGGGTGTCCTCGTCGATTGCGCCGGCCATAGCTCTTCGGGGGCATTTACCGACTCGCTATTATCAATTTATTCATCGACGACGGCCGCTCGCCCCGCTCGATCCATCCCGACCCGTCTCATCTCGGCTTCCCAGAGAAAAGAAGGCTTACAATAGGTGGGAACAAACCGCCGTCCACTATGGGCGAGGGTGAGACCGGCGGTGCCGACGTGCCCGGCGAGGAGCCGACGCCACCGGCCGAGCCCTACGACCCCGAGCCCGGCCCACCGGGCGGCCTCGAAGGCGCACCTGACGACGAGGAACTCCCGCTGACCGAACACATCGAGGAGATGTTCAGCCGGTTGCTGCGGGTGCTCCTCGTGATGGCGGTCGTCAGCGGCGTCGTCTTCCCGTTCTCGGAGTGGATCATCAACTTCCTCTGGTACTCGTACCTCCAGCCGGCCTCGGCGGAGGCGTGCGCCCAGGCCGCCGACGTGGCCAAGGGCAGCGCCTGTCCCAGGGTGTACCATCCGCTCGGACTCATCCTGGCACGTCTGAAAGTCGCGACGCTCGCGGGCTTCGTCATCGCGCTTCCGGTGCTGGTCTACGAGAGCTACCTGTTCATGCGACCCGGGCTATACCCCCACGAACGGCGGTACTACCTGGCCTCCGTGCCGACGAGTCTGATCCTGGCTGTCGTCGGCCTCCTGTTCGCGCACGTCATCGTGTTGCCGGCGATCTTCACGTACTTCCTGTTCTACTCGGAAGGCGCCGCCGAGATCGCGTTCAGCCTCGGCCAGACGTTCGAGCTGATGGTGTTGATGCTCGGCTTCTTCGCCTTCGTCTTCCAGATTCCGCTTTTCATCATGCTTGCGATCATGATGGGCGTCACCTCCCGGCGCTGGCTGGCCGACCGGCGGCTGTACTTCTGGGCCGGCTTCGCGACAGTGGCGTTCATCTTCAACCCCGACCCGACCGGGATGGCGCCGTTCATCGTCACGGCGACGATGATCGCCCTGTTCGAGGGGACGCTCGCCCTGCTGTACTGGACTGGTGAGGGGTCGCTCGCGCCGACGCTTTCGAACGCCACTGCGGCCCGTCCGTACGTCTGGGGGACGACTGCACTCGTCGGCTACGTGCTCAGCCGGCTCCCGATGCCCGGCAGCTACTTCGGCGCGATCCCGGCCCCGGTCGTCGACGCGCTTGAGAGCGTCGGGGTACTCGGATACCTTCCCGTGCTCGTCGCGCTCCTGATCGTCGGCCTCTTCCAGGGAACGCTGCTGGCGCTCAAAGGGCGGGCCACGCGACGCAGTTACCAGGCGTTCCTGCGACTCCGCCGCGCCCGGATCCCGGTCCTGCTCGGCGCGATCGTGATCGGCTACTTCGCGAATCCCGACCCGCCGCTGGTCAGTGAAGCCGAAGCGATCGGGCTTCCCACCGGCGAGGTCGCGGCGATCGTCGTTTCCGTGATCGTGCTGTACGAACTCGGGCTGGCGATCTGGCGCTGGCGACGACCCGGGCAGTGATCGTCGGTGCCGGTCGGCACCCCTCTCAGTGCCGATCGGAAACGATGGTTCGATGTCTCCAGAGAAGTCGGTCGATCACTCTGCTGGGCGCCGATATCAAGACCCTGCTATGCCATATGCTCGGGAAAACCAGGCGAGATAGCTGTGTCGAGTTCCTCAGGCGGTCAGCATTCCTTTCTCTCGGGCCAGCTTGAACCCGGCATACAGGGCCACGAGCCCGATCGCGGCCATCCATAGGCCGACCGTCGTTTCTCCGCCCGTGATCGTCTGCATACTCGCGGTCTCGGCGAGCACGCCCAGCCCGGTCAGTCCACCTGCGAGAACCGTATAAAATAGCTCCGGTAGCACCTCTGTGAGTCCTTCGATCATATCCAGTCCTCTCCCAGGCGTCATTATGACTCTTTTCATTTCGCCGTCGACGAAGTAGAAAGGCTTATTTCGTTCTCTCGTCGCCAAGTGGGTATGGGACGATACGGAGATCTGGACTATCCGAAACTGACCCGGCGCGGATTCGCCCTCGGCGTCGGCCTGCTCGTCGTCGGCCTGCTCGGAGAAGTGCTCGGCCCCGCCGTCGTCGGTTCGCTGCCAACGTGGGGGCACACGCTGTTTCTCGATCTCGAAATGCTCGGGATCCTCGTCGGCCTGTTCGCGCCGCTCGTGTTCGGCATCGCGCTCCCGCTGACTGAGTGATCGGCGCGCTCGACCTGCAACACGTATCCGTCGGCTTGTATTCGCGATAAAAGCGGAACGCGGGGACCGACGGTAGTCGCGGACGATGGGTCTTGGAGGGCAGCGGTTGGCAGGTGGTGTCGGGAAGCGACATTCGTGCGTACAGCGGCGTTGCGGGGACTGTTGCGCGATTGCCTCCGCGGCGCACAACGGATACCCCCACCACTGAACGCATCGGCTGTGCTCTCCCGCGTCACTTAAAATATTCCATTTACCAGCGGAAGATACATGTTTCCAGTCGCGATCACAGTGATCGTCGTTGCCGCAGCGGTCCTCGTAGCCACAGAGCACGCCGAACCATTATCTGGTTCGCCGTCACAGATACGCACATGAGCGAGGACTGCATCTTCTGTCGAATCGTCGACGGCGAGATTCCGAGCCGAACCGTCTACGAAGACGACGCCGCGCTGGCGTTTCTCGACGCAAACCCGCTGACGATGGGGCACACGCTGGTCATCCCGAAAGACCACTACGAGCGGCTCGAGGACGTGCCCGCCGAGCAAGCGACCGACCTCTACGCCGCGCTGCACGAGGTCGTCCCCGCGGTCGAGGACGCCGTGGGCGCGCCCGCCACGACCGTCGCGTTCAACAACGGCGAGGCCGCCGGCCAGGAGGTCCCACACGTCCACGCCCACGTGATCCCGCGCTCTCCAGACGACGGGGCCACCCCGATCCACGCTCTCTTCGAGTCCCGTCCCGATCCGTCCGACTCGGAACTCGACGACGTCGCTGACGCGATCGCCGACCGGCTCTGATCGGGACGTGTCCCTTGTCGACACACCTCTACCGAGACTTAAGTAGACCCTTCGATCGAATCGGACTGATGCAAGCGAGCGGCGAGCAGCTGTGTCCGGAGTGTCGGGGGACGCTCCGGATGGGGGAACAGGAAACGGTCTGTACCGACTGCGGTCTCGTCGTCGAGACGGACCGGATCGACCGCGGGCCGGAGTGGCGTTCGTTCGACGAGGACGAGCGTGAGCGTACGGGCGCGCCGTTGACGCCCGCCCGCCACGACATGGGGCTTTCGACCGAGATCGGTCGCGACCGCAGCGTGCCCGCGGAAAAACGACGCCGACTCGCGCGGCTTCGCACACAACACCACCGGGCGAACGCACCCTCGAAAGTCGCGCGCAACCGGCGGGAGGCGTTCATCGAGATCCGGCGGATGGCGGGCCGACTGTCGCTTCCGGACGCGATCCGCGATCGGGCGTGTGTCCTCTTTGCCAGTGCACAGGAGGACGACCTCCTCCGCGGTCGCTCGATCGAAGGGATCGCGACGGCGGCACTGTATGCCATCTGTCGGATCGCGGGGATCTCTCGCACGCTGTCGGAGGTCGCAGCGGTCTCGCGGATCGACCGTGGCCGACTCAAGAACTGCTATGGGGTGCTCAATCGCGCGTTCGACCTCGAAACCGGGCCGGTCGATCCCGCGGAGTACCTGCCCCGGTTCGCGACCGAACTCGGTCTCGACACTGCGGTCGAACGCCGTGCTCGGGAACTGGCCGCCCGGGCCGGAGACGAGGGGATCGCGAGCGGGCGCAACCCGGCCGGCGTGGCCGCGGCCTGCCTGTACACGGCTGCGCGCGAATCCGACGCGTCACTCACTCAGCGTGAGGCTGCCGACGTGGCAGACGTCGCGGCGGCGACGCTCAGAGAGACGTACCATCGGCTGCGGTGAGTGTGGCCCACCGGCTGCGGTGAGTGCGGTCTCCGGACACCAGTCACTGCGGTGTATTTAACTCGCCTGCCCCGGAAGAACGGGGCATGAGTACAGCGACCAAAATCGTTCTGGGGACGATCGGGCTGTCGGCGTTGTTGGCCGTCGCCCTGATCGTCAACACCGCGCTTGCAGCCTGATGTTCGCCGAGCGACCCCTGTCCGACGCCGTCGAACAGGTGCGCGCTGTCCACGCGCCCGAAGCGCTCGTGCTGGACGTCCAGCGGGACTTCGAGACGCTCCCGCCGGCGAGTGCCGAACAACTCGGGCTGTTCGTCGAGTCGCTCGACCCGGCGAGCTATCCGCGGTCGTGGGTGCCGGCCGACGCCCCGGAGGTGCTCGCCGAATACGCGAGCGACACCTTCACCGTCGGCGCACCCGGTGATGGCGGCGTCGCCTGGACGCGCCAGACGGACCCGCCGATCGTGCTGGTCAAGCCGCGGCTGTCGGGCTTGCCCGACGCGTTCGTCCAGTTCCTGCTCGCTGAGGCGCTGGTGCAGGTCGGACTCGGCGTCCCCGAGCAGTTCCTCGGCTTTTTCGAAGACCGCTACCGGAAGTTCGCCGGGGCCGTCTCCGGACGGCTCGACCCTGCCGACACGTACCAGCTCGCGGCCGCACTCTACGAGGGGTACCTCGGTTTGCACACCCGGCCCGTGTTCGCCGACTGGGCCGACGAGCAGCCACCGCTGTACGACGCCTGGGTCGACGCCGGCCAGCGTCTCCAGCCGCGCCTGTCCTCGCTTTCCGAGGACGTCGCCAGCGGCCGGACGGCGTTCGGCGACGCCGCCGAACTGGCCTGCAGCGCGATCAAACACGATCTCGAGCTACCGACGCCGTTCGGGGCGTTGAACGCCGACGCCTACCGCGAACATGGGGCCGACTACGCGCTGAAATGGGCGGAAAAGACGCTGGAATGACGTTACGCTCAGCTTTGCACGTTGAAGTAGGAGCGTGACGTAGGCGGTAGCAAGGACAGATGATGCCGATTACGGACTTTCTGTCGTGCACGCGCGTGTTCGACA
>NZ_JAOPKC010000015.1:0-65342 GCF_025517535.1 Halapricum hydrolyticum | reverse complement strand
GGTTCGGGACAATAATGATCGTGGCGTCGATGACCTGATGGAAGAAATCGATCACCTGTTCGTTCATTCAACAGCTGACGCTAACGTGCAAAGCTGAGTGCATTGTTAAGATCTCCCTACACCTTAGGATATTGATGGCTTCAAACTCGCGTAGACAGGATGGGCAGCTCACTCGACGTGCAGTGCTGGCTGCTGGCGGGACGCTCGGCGTCGCTGGACTGGCGGGCTGTCTCGACACGCTGGAAGGACTCGTCGGAGACGCCGCGGCCGACCTCGTGAACACGGTCGCGACTCCCGCGGCGTTCTACGGCGGTGCCGACGCGCCGGCAGGGAGTCGCGCGGAGTCCGATCATACCGTCGAGTACGTTCCTGCTACCGTCTCGGGTGGGGGTCTGGAGTCGTCGGTCGGCCTCCCCGCGTACGTCACGACGTCGCTCGTGCAGGCCCAGAACCACAACTCGTCTCGCTCGAACCGGACGAGCGCGGTCCGGTCCGACCCGGACGCCGACGGCGACGGCCTGGCCGACGTGCTCGAACTGGAACGCAAGCTGTCGACACAGGCCACCGAGGCCAGCAACTCCATCAGCAAGCGCTCGGCCCGGACGGGCAGGCTGGCGCTCGAGGACATAGTGGCGACGATCGACGCCATCCAGGCCGAGCTCGAACGGTGTACGACCGACGTGTGTGCGACGGTCCGAGAGAACGCAGACATTCGGAAGCAGACGACACGGACAGCGATCGATGCCGTCGATACCGGTGACTGGGAGCAGGCCGAAGCGTCGGTCGAGCGCGTCCGCGAGATCGTCGCGGGTGACATTCGGCGACTGGAGGACGCGCTCGACGCTGACTCCGACGGTGACGGTCTCGACGACGGCTCCGAACTGGCCGCCTACCTCGACGGTGAGGCCACCATCGGCGAGCGCTTCGTCTTCGCTGTTCCGGGCGCCAGTTTCGGGGACGAGAGGCTAGCCGACGAACTGACACCCGATCGGGTGTTGCAGTATCTCACCGGTCGCGCCGATAGCTCTGGAGACAGCTCCCAGGGGACAGTCTACGCGTGGGGATCTAACGAGCCACGACTCGCCGCCGAGATCGACTGGCCGTTCTCGACGGGAACTGGCCCGTACAACCCCAACGAGCAACTGCTCGCGCTCGGATACAAGGGTGAGGGACTCAACAACGCGACCGTCAGTCTGGACGTCCGTGGCAGTATCGACCCGGACGACGACGGAGACGGCGTCGATACTGCCGCGGACGCCGTCTCCATCGGCGGTGGGAACGTCAGTCGCAACGACGGGGACGGACCGCTCTCGTGGGGGAACGAGCGGGTCGCCGGCGACGTCAGCGTCTCACCGACGGTCGTGCTATCGGTGGCGGCCCGGCCCGAGGACTGTCCCGAGCCGATGCCGGCGCTACTCTTCGTCCGACGGATCCGCCACGGCGAGCAACTCGTCTTCGCTGGCGGCTGGATCGTCGACGACAACGCGCTGTACGGCAACGCCGTGACGATGTTCGTCGCCGAGGACGTCCCCGAACTCAGCGCCGTCGCCCACGATCGCAGCGTCGAGGAGATGCGCCGGACGATCACGTCAGGGCTGACCCGCGAACGGAGCCGACTGGGGTCGCTGGCGTACGACGGCGAACTGAACGAGGCGGCCCTGGCGTTCCTCCCGCCGGCACATCGGGACGGTCGGGTCCGCGCCGACCTCCTCGAGCGGGTCCGCCAGCGCGTCGGCCGCCGGAACCCACAGACCGGCAAGGCGATCGCGATCCCCCTTCGTGACGGCCCGGCCGGTCCCGACGAGGAGTCGTTACAGGTAACTGTCGTCCCGATCGACTGCCCGATCGTGCAGATCTCGCTCGCCGACGGGTGCAAGGACTGTGAGGAGTGCAAGTGCGTGACGAATCTCGTCCCGGCCGTCAACACGATCTCCTCGCGGTAACGAGAGTCGGCGTTTTCGCGCCGGGGCGGTTGTTGCCGAACGCGGCCCGTGGCGTTTATAGAAAGACCGAGGCGAATACCCCGACCCACCGTGGTCGGGGATGAAGCCGACAACTCGTGATACAAACCATGAAGTCGATATATCGCTAATCAGCAGATAGCGATGGAATACAGCCACCGCTACCAAGCTTACCCGACAGACGAGGTAGCGGAGCGGCTGGAACACCATCTCGATGTTCATCGCCAACTCTACAACCACGTCCGCTGGGAGTACGAGAACAGCCCAGCGGACGACAAGCCAAGCGAGTACGACCAGAACAACAAGCTCCCCGAGTGGAAACAGCGGTGGCCGAGATTTGCTGAACTGCACTCGAAAGCCGCCCAAGCTACCGCGCCCGCTTCCACCACAATCTCACCGTCTTGCGCAAACTCAAAGAGAAGGGGTACAACGTCGGTCGGCTCACACGCCAAGCGCCCAGTGATTACCGGAGCGTGACGTACAACCAGAGTGGTTTCGACCTCGATGAAAAGAGGGGCCACGACACGGACGCCTACGTCCGCTTCAGTAAGATCGGCTGGATAAAAATCAGCTACTCGCGTCCAATCCCTGACCACGCCACGATCAAAGAAGTCACGATCAAAAAAGAGACGACCGGCGAGTGGTTCGTCTCCTTCGGGTTGGAAACTGACGATGCCGTTCTGCCTGAGAAGCCCAACGTGGATTCGCTGGACGCGAGCAACAGCGTCGGTATCGACCTCGGCATTCTCAACTACATCCACACCAGTGACGGCACAACCGTGGAGTGGCTTGACCTCGAAGATGAATACGAGCGACTCCGGCGCGAGCAGCGGCAACTCTCGCGGAAAGAACACGGGTCGAACAACTGGGAGAACCAACGCAAGCAGGTCGCCAAAGTCAAGCGTCACATCCGGCGCAAAGTGCTAGATTACCAGCACAAGATAACGACGTGGCTGGTCCGTGAGTACGACGCGGTGTTTGTCGAGGACTTAGACGTCACGGAGATGTTAGAGCAGTCGCACAACAGTCGCAACAAGCAAGATGCGGCATGGCGACAATTCATCACCTTACTCGAATACAAGGCCGACCTGTACGGGTGTCACGTCGTGCAGGTCGAACCCGAAGGGACAACCAAAGAGTGCGCTCGATGCGGCGTGGAGACGGCAAAGCCGATCTGGGTCAGGGACCACTCCTGTCCAGCGTGCGGGTTCGAAACTGATAGAGATGCGAACGCGGCGATGAATATCTTGCAACGGGGCTTCGAGGAATTAGGGCTGGGATGGCCCGAAGAAACGCCTGTCGAGACTGTGACCGTCCCCAGAAACTCTTCGAGTTTCTGGTGTGCGAACGAGAGCAAAGCTCTCGTTAACGCTACGGACACGGATGACATCCATGAAGTGTCTGCAAGTCACGTCGTGGAAACAGGAAGTCTCGTCTCGTGAGAGCAGGATTCCCCGCGCACGGTGGCGCGGGGAACATTCAAGTGACCAGACTCGGTAAGAGCCCACATGGCCGATATACTCGCCGAGAACCTCTCCGGCAAAGCCGTCATGGGCACCGACGGGGCAGAACTCGGTATGCTATACAACATCACGATGGATCTCGAATCGGGTCGACTTGCGGATCTGATCATCGATCCCGACGAACACGTCGGGGACGTCGAGTTCGACCGCGACGATCAGGGTCGGATCCTGGTACCGGTCAGTCGCGTCCAGGCTGTCAAAGACCACGTGATCATCGATCGCTAAATGTACGTTCTCGATTCGTCGGCATTTATCAACGAGTACCACACGGACGCCGAGATCGCGACGATCCCGCTCGTCCGAGAGGAACTGACCGACGAGAGCGCCTATCGGTTCGACGCACTCGAGGGCTCGGGCATGCACCTCCACATCCCCGACAGCGAAACCGTCGAACGGGTCGAACGGGCTGCTCGCGAAACCGGCGACCTCGAGGAGCTGTCCCGAACCGACATCCGGCTCGTCGCCGCGACCTTCGAACTCGACGGGACGCTCGTCACGGACGATTACGCGATGCAGAACGTCGCCGACAAGCTTGAGATCGCCGTCGAGGTCATCGCCCAGGAGGGCATCGACGAGCAACGCGACTGGCGGTTCCAGTGCCAGGGCTGTGGCCGGGAGTTCGACGAGAACCACGACCGCTGTCCGATCTGTGGGAGTAACCTGTCGCGGAAGAACCCGGCCAGCTGAACATCACTCCGTTCGGCCGCTGCGACTTCCGTGTTCGAGTCCCGCTGGGTTTCGCTTTCGTTGCTCACGGGCGGTTCGCCCCGCTCACCGTCTTGTTCGCAACAGAAGGACGCCGCCGCCAGGACTCGAACCTGGGACAACCACGTTAACAGCGTGGTGCTCTACCAGCTGAGCTACGGCGGCCCACGGTCGCACTCTCAGGTAGTCGGAGTTATTTGATAGGGCTTTCGTTTCGGGCGCACATCGACACGCTTTCACGTACTTGTCGGCATCCCTCTGGTATGAGCGACGAGTTCGACGCCGTCGTCTCGACGGTTCGCGAGCGGGTCGAGCCCGACCGCGAGGAGCGAACGCGGTTGCACGCGGCCGTCGACGCGCTGATCGAGCGCATCGAAGCCGCCATCGAGGAGCTGCCGGTCGAGGCGGACGTCGTTCAGGTCGGGTCGACCGCCCGCGGGACCTGGATCGCCGGGGACCGAGACGTGGATCTGTTCGTGCGCTTCCCGCCGGACCTCCCCCGAGAGAAACTCGAAGACTACGGCCTGCAGGTCGGCCACGAAGTCCTCCCCGACGGCCGCGAGGAGTACGCCGAACATCCCTACGTCGTCGGCGAGTACGACGGGTTCGACGTCGATCTGGTCCCCTGCTACGACGTGTCCGACGCGTCGGCCATCCAGTCGGCCGTCGACCGCACGCCGTTTCACACCGCGTATCTCAACGAACGCCTCGACGCGGATCTCGCCGGCGAGGTCAGAGTCTGCAAGCAGTTTCTCACGGCAATCGGCGTCTACGGCAGCGACCTCCGGACGCGAGGGTTTTCAGGTTACCTGACCGAGTTGCTGATCCTCGAATACGGCGGCTTCCGCCCGTTCGTCGAAGCCGCTGCGGACTGGCAGCCACCCGTCGCGTTCGATCCCGAGGGGCACGGCGAGCGTGAGACGGCGTCGCCGTCTCGGAGTGGGGAGGTCGGCGCTGGCGACTTCCCGTTCGACGATCCACTGGTTGTGATCGACCCGACCGATCCCGAGCGCAACGTGGCCGCGGTCTGCAGCGCCGAGAGCGTCGCCCGACTCCAGCACTACGCCCGCGAACTGGTCGCCGATCCCCGAGTCGAGTTGTTCGAGCCGTCCGAGCCGGACCCGGTCGATCCCGACGGCGTGACGGACGCGTTCGATCGCCGGGGGACGACGCCGGTCGCGATCGCTTTCGAGACGCCGGCTCTCGTCGAGGACGATCTCTACCCGCAACTGGAGAAGTCCAGAGACGGAATCGTCGGCCTGTTCGACCGCCACGGGTTCGACGTCCTCCGGTCGGCGACGTTCGCCGACGACAACCGGGCTGTCGTCCTCGTGGAACTCGAAGTGGCCGAGCGCCCGGCCGTCCGGCGCCACGAGGGGCCGCCGGTCCACGTCCGCGAGCACGCCGAGAACTTCTTCCAGCGATACGACGGCGCGGCGGCTGCCGGACCGTTCCTCGACGGCGACCGCTACGTCGTCGAGCGCGAGCGAGAGTTCCGGACCGCCGCAGAACTGTTCGATTCGGACGCGATCTTCGAGGTCGGACTCGGTGCGACCGTCGAGCGACAACTTCGGGAGTCGTATACCGTCAGCGTCGGGCCGGAGGTCGCGACGCTGGCCGACCGGTTCGGTACAGAGTTCGCGCGGTATCTCGATCCGGTACCGTGACGGATGCCAGCCGGAATTAGTTCTGGTCGGGGTCGATCGACGGGAAGCCCTGCTCTTTGAGGTTCTCGATGACGGAGCGACCGTTGTCGTTGATCGTCCACTCTCGCGTGGGGGGGTCGTGCCCCTCGAACACCTCGTGGACCATCTTGATGCCGTCCGAAAGGGTCTCTAACCCGTAGCCACCTTCGAGGACGAAGCCGAGTCCCGCGTCGAGTTCGTCGGTCAGCTCCCACAGGAAGTCGGTCATCAGTCCGTAACCGTCGGTAGTGACGACCATCCGTGAGATCGGATCGTGTTCGTGGGCGTCGAATCCGGCACTGATCAGCAACAGGTCGGGATCGAACGCTTCGAGTGACGGCCCGATCACCTCCTCGAGTGCCGCCATGTACTCTGCGTCACCACAGCCGGCCGGGAACGGGGCGTTCAGCGTCGTCAATTCGGCGTCGCCCTCGCCGGTCTCGCCGATGCCGCCGGTACCCGGGTACAGTCCCTCCTCGTGGATGGAGACGTAGAACACGTCCTCGCGGTCGTAGAACATGTCCTGGGTGCCGTTGCCGTGGTGGACGTCCCAGTCTAAGATCGCCACGCGGTCGGCCATCTCCTGCTCGATGACGTGCTGGGCGGCGACAGCGACGTTGTTGATAAAGCAGAACCCCATCGCGTCGTCCTCGACGGCGTGATGGCCCGGCGGTCGACCGAGCGCGAACGGCGTCTCGTGGCCCCCGGCACTCTCGAGTGCTGCTTTCGCGGCCCACTGTGCGAGCCCGGCGCTCGCGAGCACGGCGTCCCAGGTTTCCTCCACGGCGACCGTGTCAGCGTCCCAGTTGCCGCCGCCGTCCTCGCAGAACTCCCGGACTTCCGTGATGTAGTCGGCGTCGTGGACGGTCGTCACTTCGGCTTCGATGGCCGAGTCGGCCGCGACGTACTCGATGTGATCACATTCGGAGAGACTCTGTCGGATGGCACGAAGACGGTCAGGGCTCTCCGGGTGGCGCGCGCCGGTGTCGTGTTCGAGGCAGATCTCGCGGTAGCCAAACCTCATTCAAAGTAGGGCCTGAGTTCGTCGTATCGTTCGATGTCCTCCCCCTTAACGGTACGCCGTCCGGCGTGGCGCGCGAGGATCGCCGCGGCGGCCGCGACGGTGTCGGCCTCCGCTTCGAGCAACGAGGCCAGCGCGATCCGCGCGTCCATAGCCACGCGATAGTCGTCGACGTCGAGCCGCGCGATCCGATCGACGGGCGCGATCGGCAGTTCGAGCGCGTCCGGATCGGGAACGGTCTCGACGCCGAAGTCTTCGGCCATCAGGGTCTTCCGGCCGTCCGCCGTCGCGCGCTCGGACGCCTCGACCGCACGCTCGGCACCCCGCTCCTGAATCCGGCGGGTCAGCGCCTCGGTCGCTTCAGAACTCACGCGCAGGTCCCCGGCGTTGCGACGGATGATCGAATCCACCGGGGCGAACGGTAGCTCGACGCTCATACGCCATGTCGGGGCCGATGCGGGCTTAAGAGTTTCCCGTCTCCGCTAGAAGAGTTCCTCGGCCTCGACCCGATCGGCCCGTCGCTGGCCGCGCACGGTGACTTGCTGGCCGAGCTGGACGTGTTCGTCGGTCTCGACGCTGATCGTCTCCTCGCCGTCGTCGACGATCACCGGATCGCCCGTCTGGACCACCGTTCCCGTCAGTTCGATCTGCTCGTCACCGTTCCCGCTGTCAGTGTCGTCATCCCCACCCGCGTCCTCAGTACCACGGTCGTCCGCGAACGCGTCGAGCCCTGTCGACGCATCGCCGTCCGCGTCCCCGTTCGTCGCGGCTCCCGAGTCGACTGACGATCCGTCTTCCAGTATGACCACTGTCGAGCCCCACCCTGCCGAGGCTTCCAGGTCGTCCTGCCAGCCGTCCTGGATCTCGGCGTCGGCGACGAACACTTCGTCGCCCGGACCCAGGTCGATGTCGGCCTTCTCGCCCCACAGTGCCACGCGGATGTCGCCGGTGTCGTCCTGGATGCGGACGTTGCGGACCTGCCCCTCGCTGCCGTCGTCGCGGTCGAACGTCCGCTTTGGGTCGGCCGACCGGACGACCCCGCCCAGGTCGACCGTCTGCTCGATCTCGACGCTGTCGATCGCGTCGGTATCGGGGCTGAAGTCGATCTCGTGGTCGATCTCCTCGACTGCGCCGCGATCACCGACGTGCAACTCCAGGTCGCCGTCGCGCTCGCGGACGTACCCGTCGACGACCTCGACGGGCGTGCCGGCGTCCAGCTGCTCGGCACGGTCGGCCCGATCGTCCCACAGCGTCACGCGGATCCGGCCGGACTCGTCGCCAAGCGTGAGGTTCGCGACCCGCCCCTCGCTGCCGTCGTCCCGATCGAACGTGCGCACCGATTCGGTCCCGAGCACGATCCCCTGGACGTTCACGTCCGACTGTCCCATCGACAGCGAGTCGATGTCGGTCGTCCCGTCGAGGTCGACATCGACCTCGGCGTCCTCGTCCGGTTCGGCCTTGTCGACGCTGACCTCCAGACCGTTGTAGCCGTCTTTCGGCCGGCCCTTGACGCGCAGGACCTGCCCCTCCTGGAGTTCCCCCTCGTCGATCGAGCGGGCCTGCTCGTCCCAGAAGGCCAGCCGCACCTGGCCCGTCTCGTCGGCGGCCTCGACGTTGATGACGTGGCCGTCCTCGTCCTCGCCGTCACGCTCGAACGTGCGCAACTCCCCGATAGAGGTCACTTTCGCGAGGAACTTCACCTCGTCCATGCCGGTCTCGATGTCGGCGATCCCGTTGACTTCGTTCTCGCTGAGCTCGTGGGCGATCAGCATTGCCGCCGTCTCCTCGTCCGCGAGCCCCCCCATCTGTTCGACTTTCTGCTCGACGGCCTCCCGAAACTCCTCTTCGGAGACCTCAGCGTCGAGATCCGCGTAGACGTCCTCGATCGCACCCATGGCTAGCGGTGTTGACGGCTGGATCGCGTTTAAACAATGCGGTCACGAGATGGCTCGACAGAGAATCGGGTGAGTAGGGACCTCTCAGCGACTCTCCGGGACTCGGCCGACGGTCACGTAGAACGGGACTGTCTCCCGCCGGCGATACTCCCGCTGTCGCATCTGTTCGACGACCGACCGTCCCATCGATCGCCACTCCTCGCGGAGCCGTTCGTAGGTCTCGAGGCCGTCGCCGGCGACGAGTTCGGCGCGGCTGTCGGCCAGTCCGTCGCCGGTGACCTTCCGGCGGGCGTCCTCCAGCGCCTGCTCTGAGTAGGGCGGCTCGACGGTCCGCACGTGGTCGTAGCGGCGGATCCGGATGTCCTCCAGGCCTGCGGCCTCGAACCGATCGAGCACGTCCGCGCCCAGCGTGACGTCCGTCCCGACGCCGTCGAGGTACTGCTCGCGGGCGCGACGGGCCAGCGACGACTCGGCGTCGACCGTCGACTCGACGGTGACGGCCCCGTTATCGGGTTCGACGGCCGCGACGAGGTCCGTCGAGACGCGGGCGAGTTCCTCGATCCCGGCGTCGGGATCTGGCAGGTTGATCAACAGGGCCTGGCAGACGACCAGATCGAAGCCGTCGTCCTTGAAGGGCAGTCGCGTGGCGTCGCCGACGACCGTCGGGGGTTCGAGGTGGGCGAGCAGGCCGGCGTCGGCGTCACAGCCGACGACGGTGCCCGGGGTCTCCTCCCGGAGGACGCGTGTGAGTTCACCAGTGCCGCAACCGACGTCGAGCACCCGCCCACGGCTGGGCAGTTCCAGGTCGGACAGGGCCTCGCGGCTGTCCGCCCACATGCCCCGGCGAGTCGTTTCGAGGTACTCGGCACTGAACTGACGCACAGTCGTGTTTGCGAACCCAGGGAAAAAAGCCAGCCGATCCGTGCTGGCGGCAGGTTGTGGCTCGCTGTGTCTGCCGGACACGGCCGAGCACAGATTGCTGTGAGGGGATTATAGAACAGTTGGCGTCCCCGAGTTGCGAATCCGTAGAGACAGGGTATGTATGTTGCACAGGGGTCTTCAGATCTGAGAGAGGACTCTTGCAGAAGACTACCGCACCCGTTTAATTTTCCAGAACTATTTTTTAGCGCTCTCACGTCTCTGTGAATATGGACAAACTCAATTGGGGTGGTTTGTTCGTGTTCAGTGGGTCGGTTCTCGCGGGACTTGTTTTGTTCCCGCTCTTTGGCCCGGCAGGGTTCATACTCGGCCTCATGGGTGCGCTATTCGTCGGGTTCCCGCTCAAGTCCGTCTATGACGAGCGCCAGTCGCGGCTAGCAGACCTCGAAGAGCGCGTCGCTGAACTGGAAACCGAACTCGACCAACTCGACAGTCCCTCAAACACTGACGACTGATCAGCCCGCTCAATTCGCACGCTATATCTGCCAGATCATTCATCGAGTCTGAAGTGCAAAATATGAACAGTTCTATGACGCCCTCTTGCGACGCTATTCCCTGAGTTCTCGGGCTCGCTCGACGTTCCAGGCGAAGCCGCGTCCGTCCTCGGTCGGGGTCTCGAGCACGAAGGGCAGGTCGCGCAGCGCCTCGTGGGAGACGACGGCGCTGATCCCCGCTTCGCCGATCTCGCCCTCCCCGAGGTGGGCGTGTTCGTCCTTGTTCGTGCCACACGCGTGTTTGGAGTCGTTGAGGTGGATACACGCGAGGTTTTCGAGGCCGACGACCTCGTCGAACTCCGCGACAGTCCGGTCGACGCCCCCGGTCGTCGAGAGGTCGTAGCCCGCGGCGAAGGCGTGGGCGGTGTCCAGACAGACCTCCAGGTCCTGCTCGGCGCGTTCGAGCACCCCCGCCAGGTGCTCGAAGTCCCCGCCCAGTTTGGTGCCGCTGCCGGCGTCGCTCTCGACGAGTACCGTCACGCCCTTGGGGACGTCGAGTTCGTCCAGCGCGCTTGCAGCGTTGTCAAGCCCGCCCTCGACGCCGGCACCCGTGTGCGCGCCCAGGTGGACGTTGACGTACTCGATCCCGAGTTTGTCGGCGGCCTCGACCTCCTTTTGCATAGCGTCGATCGACTTCTCCCGGAGATCGTCTTTCGGCGTACAGAGGTTGACGAGATACGAGGAGTGGATGACCCACGGGCCGACGCCCGCCTCGTCGCTGCGCTCGCGGAACCGTTCGGCCTCGTCGTCGCCGACGTTCGGATCCTGCCAGACCTGCGGAGAGTGACTGAAGATCTGCCCGCAGTTACCACTGTATTCGACCTGCTCGTCGACGGCGTTGTACACGCCACCGGCGATGCTCGTGTGGGCTCCGATCAGCATACTTCAGCCAGGGCCGGCCCGATCAAAGGGGCTTCGAAGCCGGCGACGCCGACAGCGTTTTGCCCCCGCTGACCGATTGCCAGTTCATGCGTCTCGTCCACGAGCGCGACGGGGAGTCGGCCATGCTCGCCAGCGACGTCGAGATCGCCGAGGGGTTCGTCCAGACCTCGAAAGGACTGATGTTCCGGTCGTCGGTCCCCGAGGAGTACGCGCTGGTCTTCGAGTTCGAACCGCCGTCCGGAATCAGCGCGAAGCTTCCGTTCGCCGGCGACGACGCCGTCGCCAGACGGTTCATCCACATGCTGTTCGTCCGGATGCCGCTGGACGTGCTCTGGTTGCAGGGCGAGACGGTCGTCCACGCCAAGACGCTCCGACCGTGGACCGGGATCGGGATGGCCAGCGCCGACCGGATCGTCGAACTCCCGGCGGGAGCAGCCGAGGACGTCGCAGTTGGCGATACGGTCCGGCTCGAATCGTAGGGTAGGTTATGTAACAGTTACAAAATTCGGCAGCAAACAGCAGCACTCAGCAGCAAATCGAGAAGCTGACCCAAACCATTACGCTCTTGTGAAGCACGTTGTTGATTTTCAGAGAGCGGCGTCGAGAGCATGTTTGAGTGCTTCGTCACCTGGCTTTCTGTAGAGTTCGCGGCGGAGCTGAAAGGCTCTAAGATACGGTGTTAGCTTGTCTTTTGACACTCCTCGGTGGGCCGAGAGCCACCGTCGCGTCAGCGACGCGTGGCTCTCGCAGGTGTTGACGTGGATGTCGCCGTCAGCGTATTCGCCGTCGCCGTGGACGACGTACTCGCGGGTGAAGGCATCGTCTTCTTCGAGCGGTTCATACGCTCGAAATCCGTCCGTATAGACGGTTAGCGACTCCTCGTCGTGGTCAGCAAGCAGGAGTCGAATCGTCGATTCGTTGGCGGATTTCGCTGGCACGACGTACCGATCGTCCGAGCCACGATCGGCCAGCGTGAACACCGGCGGTTTGTCGCCGTCGTACGAACCTCGTCCACGCGTGGACAGGCCACGCGAGCGCGACTCCTGGTCGCGCTCGCGGCCTTTGAGGCCAGCAGACACGTACACCTCGTCGATTTCGACCGGTCCAGACAGTGTGATCGAAGGCGCGTCGAGCGCCTTGGCGAAGCGCTCGACGCGCCGTCTCACCGTTCTGTACGAAAGATCGAGTTCCGCCTCGATTTGCCGAATACTCGTGTTAAACCGCAAGAACACGTAGATCGTGAAGTACCACTCTTTCAGCGAGAGCTTCGAGTGGGCGAAGATTGTGCCGGTCTTGTCGTTGAACGTCCGACCGCAATTCTTACACAGATATCGTTGATACACCCGATAGCTGCCGTTTCTGACCGTCAGGTCAGAACGGCAGCGGGGGCACTCGACGCCATCACGCCAGCGAACCTGTTGCAGCAGGTCCGCTGCAGCCGATTCCGACACGAATCGGTTTATCGGGAACATATCGGGCACCGCTAGCGCGGTGCCCTTGCCCTCTTCGACTTTCAGCCGCAGCTCTCGCTATCAACAATCTACTTCGCAAGAGCGAATAGAGATTTTCCGTCTGCCGAAGACAACAGCTTAATGAACGATCACACCATATCAGGCAAGTACGATGTCGGATTCCAACGACACGGAGGATAGAGGAAGTCGCCCCACGGCGGCTGGCCGCGAAATTCTACCCCATGACTGACGGCTCCGGCGACAGAGCAGGGCTGTTTGGCACCGGCCTCGGCTCGTCGTCCGGACGACCCGAAGACGTACAGCTTCTCGATACGACGCTGCGTGACGGCGAACAAGCTCCGGGTGTCTCACTCACGCCTGAGGAGAAAGCCCGGATCGCGCGGGCACTCGACGACGCCCGGATCGACGTCATCGAGGCCGGGAGCGCGGTCACCGGGCCCGGCGAGCGTGAGACCATCTCGCGAGTCACTGACCTCGATGTGGACGCGACGGTCACCAGTTTCGCCCGTGGCGTCCAGAACGACATCGACCTCGCGATGGACTGTGGGGTCGACGGCGTCAACCTCGTCGTGCCCGCGAGCGACCAGCACATCGAGGACAAGGTCGGCACGACCCACGCCGAGAACGTCGACCGGACGGTCGAACTCGTCGAGTACGCCAAAGACCACGGGCTGTGGGTCGAAGTCATCGGCGAAGACGGCTCCCGGGCCGACCTGGACTATCTCGAAGAGCTGATGCGCGCGGTGCTTGAGGCCGGCGCGGATCGGGTCTGCTACGCCGATACCGTCGGCCACGCGACGCCCGACCGAACGATCGAGGCCGTCTCGCGGCTCGCCGAACTGGGGCCGACGAGCACCCACACCCACGACGACCTGGGGCTGGCGGTCACGAACGTGATGGCCTCGCTCGCGGCGGGCGCGGATCTCGTTCACGGGACGATTAACGGGATCGGCGAACGTGCCGGTAACGTCGCCCTCGAAGAGGTCGCTATCGCCCTGGATCACGGATACGGAATCGAGACGATGGACCTCACGAAGGTCTACGACCTCGCGCAGTTGATCGCCTCCAAGACCGGGATCCCGCTGGCACCGAACAAGGCCGTCGTCGGCGAGAACGCCTTCACCCACGAGTCGGGAATCCACACCGACGGCACGCTCAAAGACGAGTCGATGTACGAGCCGTACCCGCCCGAGAAGGTGGGTCGCGAGCGCCGGCTGGCACTGGGCAAACACGCCGGTCGCGCGGGCGTCGAGGCGACCCTGAACGAGCACGGGATCGACGTCGACGAGGAGGACCTCCGGGCGATCGTCGCCCGCGTCAAGGAGATCGGCGAGCGCGGCAAGCGTGTCACCGACGCCGACCTGTTGACGATCACCGAAGACGTCCAGGACCGAGAGCGCGAGCGCCGCGTCGAGTTGCTCGATCTCACTGCGGTCTCCGGGTCGTCGGTGCCGACTGCGAGCATCCGGCTGGAAGTCGACGGCGAGGTCCGCGAGGAGGCCGCAACCGGGACCGGTCCCGTCGACGCCGCGATGAAAGCCGCCGAAGCCGCACTCAGCCACACCGCCGACGCGCAACTCGAGTCCTATCACGTCGACGCGATCACCGGCGGTCACGACGCCGTCGTCACTGTCGAAGTCGAGATGTCCCGCGGCGACGATCACGTCACCGTCAGCGCCAGCGAGGCCGACATCACCCGCGCGTCGATCGAGGCGATGGTCGACGCGATGGATCGGCTGGTCGCCAACGAAGACGACACGGTCATCGCTGACGACTGAATCGCCAGCGAAACCCATTCTCGAGCGAAAGCAACACTGCTGGCCGCCTCTCGTCCGAACTGTCTGCGGGCAGCTCGCGGCGCGTTCTCCGGGACGTTTCGCTCCACCGGCGCCCGGTCGGGGAGCGACGCTTCTCACAACCGGTCGGCCAGCTCTCGCAACCGCTCGTGGCCGTTTTGCTTGAACGGGACGCCGTGTCCCATCGCAAGCACGTCGACCGCCGGGAGTTCCTCGGCCAGTCGTTCGATGCTCGCCCGAACCTGCTCCGTATCGTGGCTCAACAGCCAGGGCGAGGGTTCAAGTTGACCGTCAGACTCCCGGACCAGGTCTCCAACGAACGCGACCGACAGGCTCTCGCTGACGTAACTGACGTGTCCCGGCGTGTGACCCGGCGTGTGATAGGCCGTAAACGAGCCGACTGTATCGCCGTCGCCGATAGATCGGACCGGTCCCGACGCCGCGGGGCAGAACGGCGTCGCGAGCCGCTGACTCAATCCCTTTCGAGTGCTCGGGCTCGGAAGCCGGTCGCCCGCGACCAGCGGGGCGTCGGTCGCCCCGGCGTAGACGGGCGCGTTTACCCGGTTCAACGCGCCGACGTGATCGACGTCGTAGTGCGTGATCAGTACTCGATCGATGTCGAAGAAGCTGTGCCCGAGCCCTCCGAGCTTGCGCACGAACGCGCGACGAGACAGCGGCGTTCCCGCGTCTACGAGCGTCAGGCTGTCCCCGTCTTCGACGAGGTAGGCGTTCACACCGCGGAGTTCGAACCACCAGACACCCTCGATGAGTTCCGTCACCATACGCAGGGGTACTCGTGCCAGCGCCGAAAAGTCACACCATCGACCGCAGGTACGCCGCGGCCGTCCGGAGTTTCGATGGCTGGCGGATCTCGCGCATCTCGGCGTCGGTCAACTCGAAGTCGAACACGTCGAAATTCGCCTCGATGTGCTCGCGACTCGTTGCCTTCGGGATCGTGACGACGCCGTCCTGCTGGAGCAACCACCGCAGCGCGACCTGCGCCGGAGACTTGTCGTATCGCGTTCCGATCCGTTCGAGGATCGGATCGTCGAGCACGCTCCCTCTGGCGAGCGGGCTGTAGGCCGTCAGCAGCACGTCGTGGACGCGACAGTAATCCAGCAGCTTCGCCTGGTCCCAGTAGGGGTGATACTGCACCTGATCGGTGAGGATCGGCACGTCGCTCACTTCCCGGGCACGCTTGAGTTTCTCGACGCTGAAGTTGCTCACCCCGACGTGTCGGACCAGCCCTTCGTCGACGAGATCGGCCATCGCCCGGAGACTCTCCTCGTGGCTGGCCCGCGTGAGGTAGTTCGGCTGGTGGATCAACAGGAGATCGACGTAATCGGTTCCCAGCTTGTCGAGGCTCTCGCGGGTCGAATCGACCACTCGCTGGTAGGTCCGGTTACGGGCGTCGAGTTTCGTCGTCAGGAAGACCTCCTCGCGATCGACGTCGGCGGCGGCGATCCCTTCGCCGACTTCCGCCTCGTTGCCGTAGGCCTGGGCGGTGTCGATGTGACGGTAGCCGACCTGCAGGGCCGTCTCGACGGCGTTGCGACAGTCCTGGCCGGTGAGCTGCCACGTCCCCAGGCCGAGCGCCGGCACCTCGACGCCCTGCGCTGTCTCGTATTCCATGCGCCGACGTACGACTTCGAGGGTCAAAATCCCGGCGACGGTCGAAGCACATCCGGCGAGGTCGACGTAATTCCGAGAGTTCCGGCGGACGTATACAACCGAGCCAGCGTCGACCGTCTCGTTTGCCACCACGATACGTCACTCGCACGTCTTCTGACTCACTGTGATCCCGCCGCCGAGGGGCAGTGCTGTCGTCTCGAAGGCAGGATCCTCCCGAACCGCATCGAGATACTCGAAGATCCCGACCGTGTGTTCGTTGGCGCTGGCCGGGCAGTCCCCGTCCGAGAGCCCGCGCAGCAGCTGGTCGAATTCGAGACTCGGTGCCTGCATGACGTTTTCCGCGACCACGACGCCGCCGTCGGCGAGCTTCCCGCGGACGACCTCGAAGGCCTCGCGGTACCGGTCGTTCTCGTGATCGAGCAAGACGATGTCGAACGGGCCGTCGTACCGCTCGAACGTCTCGAAGGCGTCGCCGAGTTCGTAACGTGCGACCTCGTCGACGCCGCCGCGGCTGAGGAACTCGCGGGCCATCTCCAGTTCGTCTTCGTCGACTTCCGTGAGGACAATCTCGCCATCGGACGGGAGCCCTCTGGCGAACCAGTACGCGGAGTATCCGAATCCGGAGCCGAATTCGAAGACGCGCTTCGCGCCGGTGAGTTCGGTGAGCATCTGGAGCCACCCGCCGACGGCCGGGCCGACGGTCGGGAACTCGTCTGCCTCGGGGAACCTCTCGACCCAGTCTGGCGGGTTCTCCGTACCGAACTCGTCCATCGCCTCGACGACCTCGTCGGTTTCCGGCCCCACGAGCCGCACGAATCGATCGCTGTGATCCGGGAGTATTTCGATCATGGTTTGAGAACAGGTGGATACGTCAGGGTTTCAACACGCCGAAGGGTCTTAAATCGTTTTAAAACGATGCATACGGCGGAGAGAAGCACCGATCACGTCTGGCGAGCCAGCCCTGCGAGGTGGCCGACGACCTCGGCGATGATATCTTCGGCCCCAAGACGGACCGCACTCTCGCTCCCGGGCAGACAGAACACGGGGACGCCGTCAGCGATCCCCGCGGTCGCACGCGTTGCGATCGCTCGCGTTCCGACTTCCTCGTAGGACAGTCGCCGGAACAGTTCGCCGAAGCCGGGGAGTTCTTTCTCGAAGAGCGGTTCGACCGCCTCGACGGTGACGTCGTCCGGCGTGACGCCCGTGCCGCCGGTCGTCACCACGGCGTCGACGTCCGATCGGTTGACGAACCTGTCGACGGTTCCCTGGACGCTGTCGTAGGCGTCCTGCACCACGTCCCGGGTGACGATCTCGTGGCCCTCTCCTTCGAGGATGGCGACGATCGTATCCCCGGCTGTATCTTCCTCTCGCGTCCGTGTCGAGGAGACCGTCAGGATCGCGATCCCGAGCGTTTCGAGGTCGTGCTCGTGGTGGCTGTGCTCGTGTCCTTCGTGTTCGTGTTGGTCGTGCTCGTGGTGGTCGTGCTCGTCGTGATCGTGGTCGCTTGCGTGTGTGTCGCCCTCGGGAGCGGGATCCGTTCGCTCGTCTTCGGAGACGGATTCGTCGCTGTCGGTCATACCGGCGCTTCGAGCGCGCGAGAGAAAAGCTTCCGCGAAACCGATAGCTTCCGCGAAACCGATCGTCGCTAGAACGATCGCGGCGCGAGTTCTTCGAGGACCCGGCCGGCGTTGTTCGAGAAGGCCTTCCGCATCGCGTCCTGAGGGACGTCGAGCGTCAGGATCTCCATGATCGCGACGTTCGGGTGGGCACCGGGTGCGCCACTGCCGAACAGTACCCGATCCGGGTGTTCCATCAACGCCCGCTCGAGGGGCTCGCGAAAGCGGACGAAGCTGGTATCGAGATAGCACTGGTCCCAGTCTTCGAGCAGATCGATCGTCTGCTCCATCATCGCCCGGTCGAGCGGATAGCCGCCGAAACTCGCGACGATCGTCGTGATGTCCTCGGCGAGCAGCGTTTTGGCGAGTGCATCCGGCGGGAACCCCTCGCCGGCGTGGACGAGTACCGGCAACTCGACGTCCGCGAGCGTCGCAAGTACCTCGTCGTCGGGCAACCCGTCGCGGGCCGGGTGGACGACGAACCCTGCGAAACGGTCGTCGTAGGCGTATTGCTCGATGTCTTCGGGATCGGCGTGGTCCTCGCTCCGGGACGCCGTGAGGTTCTTCAGCTTCGATCCGGGACCGGTCCCGGGATCGAGCGCGCCGGTGATCCGAGCCAGCGGCACGAGCGGCCGGCCGACGCTCATCCGGGCGACAGCGTTGTTCGCCTTGAGATAGTCCCTGTCTCGTCCCGGCGGGTAGACGACCGACCGCACGATTCCCGCCTGGTGCATCTCCCGTTCGAGCCGCTCGGGTCCGCCGATCCCCTCTCGTGGCCGGCGCTCGACGTCCGGCTCCAGACGAGCGTTGACGTCCACGACCCGGAACTCGTGCTCCAGCTCGAGCATCTCTTCTGTGTTCGGAGGCAAATACTAATAATACCCTCGGCCGCTTCGGCGGTCCCGCTCCCGCGCCAGTCCCCGCTGGCCGGCTCCTCCGTCACGTTCGCTTCCACTGACTCGATAGATTTATATAGAACCGCTAACGACCAATAAACCGAGGATCACAATCATGTCTAGTGGCCAGCGACGCATGGGCGGACAGCCCCTTTTCATCCTGGAGGAAGACACCGAGCGGACACAGGGGAAAGACGCACAGAGTTCGAATATCTCGGCCGGAAAGGCCGTCAGCGAAGCCGTCCGGACCACACTCGGTCCGCGCGGCATGGACAAGATGCTCGTCTCCGACGACGGCGACGTCGTCATCACCAACGACGGCGCGACCATCCTGGGCGAGATGGACATCGAGCACCCGGCGGCCCAGATGATCGTCGAGGTCGCCGAGAGTCAGGAAGAAGACGTCGGCGACGGCACGACCACGGCGTCGGTACTCGCGGGCGAACTTCTCTCGAAGGCCGAGAGCCTGCTCGACGACGACGTCCACCCGACGACGATCGTCGAGGGCTATCACGAGGCGTCCCAGCTCGCCCAGGAGGCCATCGACGAGCAGGTCATCGCGACAGATCTCGACGACGACCAGCTCCTGCAGGTCGCGAAATCCAGCATGACCGGCAAGGGAACCGGCGACATCGCCGGTGACGTGCTGGCCGAGGTCGTCGTCGACGCGGTCCGTGCCGTCCAGGGCGAGGACGGCGTCGACCGCGACGCCATCGCGCTGCAGACCCAGATCGGTGCCGCCTCCTCCGCGACGGAGCTCATCGAGGGCGTCATCGTCGACGAGGAGCCGGCTCACGAGAACATGCCTCGCACCGTCGAAGACGGCGCAGTCGCGATCATCGACGGGGCGATCGAACTGCAGGAGAGCAACGTCGACGCCGAGTACAACGTCACCAACGTCGACCAGCTCAATGCCGCGCTCGACGCCGAAGAGAAGGAACTGCGCGGCTACGCAGAGGCCCTGGCCGATCTCGGTGCCGAGATCGTCTTCACGACCGACGACATCGACGACCGCGTCCAGGCGTATCTCGCCAAAGAGGGGATCCTCGCGTTCGAGGACCTCTCCAGCGACGACCTGGCCTCGATCCGGTCGGCCAGTGGCGCGACCCGCGTCAGCGGCGTCAACGCGCTCGAAGACGACGATCTGGGCACGGCCTCGGTCAGCGTCCGGATCTACGGTGAGGACGAACTCGCGTTCATCGAGGGCCCGGAGGCCGAGACCGTGACGGTCTTCGCCCGCGGCAGCACTGAGCACGTCCTCGACGAGGTCGAGCGGTCCCTGATGGACGCGCTGGACGTCGTGACTGCTGCGCTCGACAAGGGTGGCGTCGTCCCTGGTGCGGGCGCGACCGAGATCGCCATCGCGGCGCACCTCCGCGATCACGCCGCATCGATCGAAGGGCGCAAGCAGCTGGCCGTCGAGGCCTTCGCCGACGCCGTGGACGTCCTGCCGCGTACGCTCGCGGAGAACACTGGCATGGACCCCATCGACGCGCTGGTCGATCTCCGCGCGGCCTACGACGGCGGTGACCTTGCGGGAATCATCTCCGAGGGCCAGACCGGGACCGTCACGGACCCGCTCGAATACGGCGTCCTCGACCCCGCTGCAGTCAAACACGAAGCTGTCCACAGCGCGACCGAAGCGGCCACGATGATCGTCCGTATCGACGACGTCATCGCCTCCTCGTAAATCGAAACGGTCGCTGTTGGTCGATTTACCGAGATGTTGGAGTACAAGGGCAACCTGTACGGCACACACGTCGTCCAAGTAGACCCTGGGGGGACGACCAAAGAGTGTGCCGAGTGTGGTGTCGAGACAGAGAAGCCGTTGTGGGTGCGGGAACACAGTTGCCCGAGTTGTGGGTTCGAGGCGGACAGGGACGCGAATGCGTCGTACAACGTTCTTTCTCGCGGTCTTCAACAACTAGGTAAGGGACACGCCGAAGTCACGCCCGTGGAGACTGCGACCGCTATGGGGACTGACGGAGGTCGGTCTTCGTCGGTTCCTGTAAGTCGCGTCGTTGAAACGGGAAGCCTCGGGGTCGTACGGAAGACGCAGTCTTCCGTGATGACGAGAGACTTCGTCTCTCGAACCACTTGACCCCGAGGCGGTTCACGATTCTATAGCGGCTCTTGTCACTGGGGGATATATTCGCCACGCCGTGTGGCGAACAGTCCATCGTGGCTCACGATGATCACTATCAATCCACACGGCTACTGCGCTACTCGCTCCCGTTGGTCGCTGCGTTGTCGTCCGAACATCTTTGATTTTCGCGATCACGAGAGAGCTTCGCTCTCTCGAACGACTCCCTGAAGACGGGACCTCCGCCTCGCAATCAGGTGAAAATGGGGGGTGGCAAATGGGGGGTGGGGGGGTTCGGTAATGTGATCCCGACCAGTTGCACTCTTAGCTTGCCCCAAACGGGGGCAAGTGAATATCATCATGGGTGCATATAAATTACTTTGACGTCTCCCATCTTCTGGGATCGGTAACGCCGAGAGACGTCCTCTCAATGTAGTGTCTTATCAATCGATCTACTCAACAACTGAACGGGGCGATTGCAGCGATCAGACACCCTCGTTCAGTGCGATACGACTGTGTCTGTCGACAGACCCGTCCTGCTTGTCCTGATGGCGGGTGCACTGATCGGGCGTGACGCCGTCAGCCGGCAGATAACCAATCGTTGACGCGCGTTCGCGACCTGATATCGGGGCGACTCTTTCTGACTGTGCTCTATACGTTCAGCTATACTTTCGGTGGATTAATCAGCTCGGTATTTGAATCACTGATGATGGCAGTCAGGGGAGTCTCCGATAGACGCGTCCGCACAGGGGTGGGTATCGATGGTTGAATACGGCGAGTACGTCTCCGAAGGAGTTGATCATCTGGATGAACTCGCTGCGCTGCTCGCGTTTCCGGTCCTCCTGTCGTTGCTCAACCAGAGCGCGATACGGACCGTCGTGTCCCATCGAGGGCAGTATTTCGGCATCACGTTTCCGTTTCCCGCGCCGATCGCCGATCTCTGGACGTTCGTCAGTCTCCCATCGATCGAGAGTGCTTCGGTGGAGACAGTACGTGGCGTCGGTTCGATGTTCCCGCCGTCGGCGATCGGGGTGCTGCTCGCCGGGATGATCGGGTACGCAGTGCTACGGGGGGTGTTCGTCGCGGCCTACCTCGGCAGCATCGCACAGTACAGACAGCAGGGCACCTACGACGTCATCGCGAACGTCCGCCGATTCACGGGCCGATACGTCGCCCTCTCGCTGCTCCTGTTCGGCGTCTTCGCTCTCAATGCACTGCTGGTCCTGCTCTCTGTGGCATTCGTCCTCGTTACCATCCCGGTCGTGCTGGCTGTCACGTACCTGTTCTGGGGAGCGTGGTTTCTCGTTTGTACGACAGATGACGACACGTTCGAGGCTCTCTGGGGAAGTTACCGACTGGCGATTGCCGGCAGCGAGTACGTCCGATGGTCGGTGTTTCACCTGCTCGTGAGCGCGGCCTTCTCGATTTTCGTCTCGGGACTTGTCGTCAACGGCGGTTTCGTCGGAATCCTGCTCGGCCTGGTGGTTGCCGTTCCCGTCGGGTTCGTGCTCACGGTCGCCTCGCTGCGTGTCATCGAGGATATCGCCCCCTCGGATCTGGCCGGTCACTCTCAGCCGTCGCCCTCGTGGTGACCGATCGGCGGGGTCGGGTGGGTCAGATGGACGACACGTCGAACACGCCAAACGCGAGATTTACGTGCCCCCGAATCACAGAGAAAGTGTGCGCGTCGAGAACAGCTTCATTCCGGTCGAGGGCGTCGGCGAGACGACCGAGCGACGCCTCTGGGAACAGGGGATCACCCACTGGAACGACTTCTACCCGGACGCGGTCGGCGAGACGACCGGCCGACGCATCGAGTCGTTCATCGATCGGGCGAGCGACCGGCTCCGTGCTGGCGACGCCGAGTTCTTCGCCCGGGAGTTCCCCAGCGCCGAGCAGTGGCGGCTGTTCGAGACCTTTCGGGAGAACGCGTGTTTCTTCGACATCGAGACGACGGGACTGGACGCTGACCGCAACAAGGTGACGACCGTCAGCGCCCGACTCGACGGCGACACGACGACGCTTGTGCAGGGTAGGGACTTGCACGACGACGCCCTGCAGGACCTGTTCGCCGACGCCGACCTGCTCGTGACCTTCAATGGCAAGCGCTTCGACGTCCCCTTCCTGGAGACGCACTTCGACGTCTCGCTCTCGGAGAAGCCGCATCTCGATCTCATGTACCCCTGCCGTCGCCTGGATCTCACTGGCGGCCTGAAGACGATCGAACAGGAGATCGGCATCGGTCGTGATCGCCCCGATATTACCGGAAAAGAGGCTGTCGACCTGTGGTACCAGTACGAGCGCGGCGACGAATCTGCACTAGAAACGCTCGTCTCGTACAACCGCGAGGACGTCGAGAACCTCGAACCCCTCACGGAACGGGTCAGCGAGCGCCTCGAACGGGCGGTCATGCCGGAGACGGCGACGTTGCGGTGACGGGACGACCCCGATATTTCCTGTGGAAATCGGTATCAGCCCTGGAATCGACGGTTCGGAGACGCCCGGATGGACGACCGAAGCAGGTGTCGACGACCGGCGAGAAAGCCGACCACGAGCCCGGTGAAGTGTGCGATCAGGGCGGTCCGTGGGCCGGCAGTCGCGAGCGTCAGGCCGCCTGCCAACACGACGAGGACGGCGAGTTGCACGACCGGGCTGATCGTGATCCCGCCCGCGACGAACTCGGTCAGGCGGTTTCCGCCCAGGACGTATCCGAACAGCGCGAAGACCGCGCCGCTGGCGCCGAGCACTGCCGCTCGGTGTCCGAAAACGAGCGCCGCGACTGTCACTTCCGTCACTCCGGCGACGACTCCCGCCAGGAGGAAAAACGCGTAGAACCGGGCGGGCGAGGTTCGGCGTTCGAGGAACAGGCCGACCAGTAGCAGGCCGAGCAGGTTCGACAGGAGGTGGCCGGGACCGCTGTGGGCGAAGACGCTCGTCAGTAGCGTCCACGGACGGTCAGCGAGCGGCCAGGCGAGTGCGAGGGTCCAGGGGTCGACGCCGACGACCGCCAGCAGCACCTGGGCGACGCCGACGACGACAGCGAGGACAGCCAGTGTCAGGGTCGGACTCGAGGGCTCGTCCATACCGGGTGAAGGGGGTGGACCGGAAAAAAGCTGGTCGAACCGGCTACGACTTCGATCGGATCCGCCGGGTGACCTGCTGGAAGACGTCGTTGCAGGCGTCGCAGTTCGCACAGCCGATCTCGCTGCAGTCGATGGCCTCGCCACAGCGCGGGCACTGCAGCCCGCGGCTGGGATCGAACTCGAAGCTGCAACTCGGACAGATCATAGGATCACCGCCAGCAGGCCACCGACGCCGAACGCGACGATCCAGGAGCCGACCCACATCAGTAGCGCGCTCTTTGCGTCCCGTTCCTTGAGGATCATCACCATCGAGAGGATACACGGGACGAACAGCGTGATGACGACCAGTCCGACGAACATCTCGGCAGTGCCGAGCGCCATGTCGGTCATCCCGGCCGCGGCGAAGTCACGCCGGACCAGCCCCAGCAGGAGGACGCGGGCGAACTCCTGGGGGAGCCCGATGAGTGAGGTAATCGGTGCCAGCGCTCGCTGGATCACTGCGAACCCGCCGAAGTAGTCGAGCGCCGAGATGGCGACCGCGGTCGCGCCGAACAGCGGGATCGCCTCCCGGAGGAACATCTTCGTCCGGTTGTAGGTCTTCCGGAGGATGTTGCGCGGTCGTGGCACGCGCATCCGCGGCAGTTCGGTCACCAGCGGCGTGCTGTCGCCGGGCAGCGTCCGGTCGAGGAAGAGCCCGGCGACCCCGAGCACGACCAGCAGGACGCCGACGTAGCCGAACCACCAGATCAGTCCCAGACCGGCGAGCAGTCCCATGATGACTCCGAGCTGGGCCGAGCAGGGCACAGCCAGCCCGAGCAGTGCCGTCGAGATGAGCCGCTCGCGGCGGTCGCCGACCATCCGGGTCGTGATGACCGCCATCGTCACGCAGCCGACGCCAACGATCATCGGGACGATCGCCCGGCCGTTCAGCCCGATCCGGTTGAGCCCGCGGTCGGTCAACACCGCCAGCCGCGGGAGCATTCCGGAGTCCTCTAGCAGGCCGATCACGAAGTAGAAGGCGATGACCAGCGGTAACAGGACACCGACGATGTACTGGACGGTGATCGTCAGCAGGCCGAGGTTACCGTTGATCAGCAGGAACTCGATCGGCTCGGCCCAGGACGCGGCTGGCAGAAGACTCTCGATAGCGCCCTCGACGACCGGATTGTAGTACTCGCCGAAGACCGTGATCTCGAGGAAGTCGACAACCTTCTGGGCGACGACGACCCCGATGAAGTAGAAGATCGCACCCAGCATGGCGAGCGCGATCGGCGTCCCGGTCAGCGGATTGAGCATGAGGTCGCTGAACCGCTCGGCCCAGGACGAATCGCGCTCCTCCCGGGAGAGTACGCCCCCGGCGACCTCCTCGACGCGGCGACGGCGATGCCCGTAGACGTCCTCGCGCTGGCCGACGTCCGTGAGTGCAGGGACGCCGCCGTCGGCGACGACCTTGCCCGTCGAGACCCGCTCGGCGGTCGGCTCGTCGCCCTCGACGAGCAACGTCTTCTCGGCGCGCGTGGCCTCGACGTCGTCGGGGAGTTCGTCGAACCACCGTTCGATCGGCGTCGATTCGGGCGCGCGAGCCTCGTCGACTCGCCCGCGGAGTTCGTCGATCCCCTCGCCGTCGACTGCCACCGTGGGGACGACCGGGACGCCGAGTTCTGCCTCAAGCGCGTCGGCGTCGATGTCGACCCCGTCGGCTTCGGCCTCGTCCATCATGTTCAGCGCGACGACCGTCGGGATCCCCATGTCGAGTAACTGCAGCGTCAGGAAGAGATCCCGATCCAGCTGGGTCGCGTCGACGACGTTGACCACTACGTCGGCCTCGAGGACGATCTCGCGTGTGACTCGTTCTTCCTCGTCGAAGCTGGAGATCCCGTACACGCCCGGGGTGTCGGTCAGTTTCGCGTCGCCGAACGCGGCTTCGGTCGTGTCGACGGTCGTTCCCGGGTAGTTCGAGACATCGACGTACTGCTCGGCGAGCCCGCCGAAGACGACGCTCTTGCCGACGTTGGGACAGCCGACCAGCGCCACCGTCTCGTCGGCGTCGACGTCACAGCCACCGGTCTCGTGACAGCTCATCTATCGGCCTCCGCGTGCGAGATCTCGATCTCGGCGGCCAGATCGGCCCCGAGTGCCATTTCCGTGCCGTTGCGCCTGAGAACGATCGGTCCCTTCCGTACTCGATGGCGACACTCGACGGCCCCATCGAGGAAGCCGAGTCTGAGCAGACGCGCCCGGACGTCCTCGTCCGGCACGCGCTCTAGGGAGACAGACTCGCCCGGGGCCGTGTCGGCCAGCACCTCGGTCATTTAGGTCCACCTAACTAAGAGTAGCCAACCAAGGAGGTAAAGAAGGGGCGGGTGTTCCCAGGCCGTGAAAACAGATATGGACAACTGTGTAGAATTCGGCCGACCAAAAACAGCGGGCAGTGCGGTTTTGTGCGCGACGGAGCAAGGGCGACTGTGACGAGTGGCACCTACACGCTGTTGATCGAGCTGCCCGAGGCGACGACGATCACGTTCGGGGCGGCCGGCGACCGCGAGCTGGCGGCCGGCGTATACGCCTACACCGGCAGTGCGTTCGGCCCGGGCGGCTTCTCCCGGATCGACCGCCACCGGCGAGTCGCGAGCGGCGAGCACGACGCCCGCCACTGGCATGTCGATTACCTGCTCGGTCATCCAGGGACGCGCATCGTCGAGGTCGTCCGCTCGGCCGACGCTGACATCGAGTGTGCCGTCAGCCAGCGATTGGCCGGCGAGCCGGTCGAGGGGATCGGCGCGTCGGACTGTGACTGCGACACACATCTGGTGTATGGCGGCCGGTCGGAGGCGTTTCTCGACGAGGTTCGGCGGGCGCACGCGAGTGCGCGAAACGACTGAGTTCGTAGAACGACTCGAGACCGTAAGACGGCTTCCGTTCGCCGGAAATCGTTGCGAGGGATCGCGTCGCTACTCTCGAATTAGCCCCCAGAGAAGTAGTCCTGGGAGGATTCGAACCTCCGTCGTAGCCCCCAGAAGGCTACATGATTGGCCACTACACCACAGGACTGCATTCGACAGAACGCCGTGGGTTTACTAAATGTTGTCGCTTTCTTCTGGGGTAACTACGGGGCGCTCGTAGTGTTCTTTCCGATGGCAATTCGCGCAGAGAACGACACACTTCTCGACTTCTGCGCGTATATCCGACTCGGGTTTGCCATTGGCGATCATCTCGCTGACACCCGCGTGTTTCTCCGAGACGTGATGAAACTGCAAACACACTGGATCGGTATCCGAGCAACGCTGACAGCCACGCGTGCGCTTGTACTCGTAAGCCCACTGCCGGAGCCGTTCCACTCTAGTCTGAGGCCCTTCCGCCATCACGTGCGTCTCTGGCGCTGAAACGTGTTCTTTCGCGTGGCAATTTGCACACAGAATCTCACATTTCTCCATTTCGGCCTCGATATCGGATTTCGAGTATCCGTACGGGACCATCTTGTTGACGGCCATCTCCTTGTCCGCACTCGATAGGTGATGGAAATCAAGACAGGCCGGGTCAGACTCGGTGCAGTTGCGACATCCGTCACTGTTGGCTTTTCGCTTGTGTATCCACTCGCGAAGGCGCGCACGGCGTTTGAGGGTCCGTTCGGTATTCCACTCCCGGTTTTTGTAATGCCAGCGCTGATATCTCGTGAGGTCTTCCCAGACGAGTTCGTCTGGAAGGTCGACGTCATCCGGTTTGGGCTGGACGCGGGATCCGTGCGAGTCGTACGTCTCCAGCCCCGCCGCGTCCTTCGCCTCGTTCCAGCTCCCCATCACGCGCTGGATCGTTCCCGAGGCAGGGGTCAGCCCCAGCTCCTCGTACTGGGCTTTCGTCGGTCAGCTACCAACGGCTGCAGCCGTTGGCTTGTCGGTGGACTCCCGTTCTGCCGACACAGGCGTGTCGGACGCCACTTCAGTAGCGTTCACGGTCATCGTCCCCGACTTCAGGGCGTACTGACAGAACGCCCCTCCAGCGGGGGGCTTCTGCCCTCGCTGGAGTTTGACTGTGAGTTTTCGAGCAACGTTTTTCGCCGCGTTGTAGTCGGCGTTTGCCGAGTATGAGCAGTCGAGACACTGGAAGTGTTGGCCGTCCCGGTTTTCTTCGAGCGTACAGCCACACTTCGAGCATTGTTGGCTGGTGTAGGACGGTTCGACTGTTTCTACCACGATACCAGCCAGTTCCGCCTTGTGTTCGGTCTGTTCCTGCAGTTCGCGGAACGCCCATTGCTGGAACTTCTTGTCGTCGCTGATACGCTCTCGAATCTGCTCCAGGTCCTCGAACGCGATATGCGTACAGTCGTGGCGCTTGGCTTCGGCAACGATTTCTTGGGAACACTGGTGTAGGTAGTCTCTACTCCAGCGACCGAACTTGTCGCCAATGCGCTGGAAGGTCAGATGTGCGCTCCGTGTTCCCGTCTGTTGGAGGCTGGCACGTCGCTTCTCGAACTCGCGGCGCTGGTGGTTGAGGTAATCAGCGTTCCCGACGAATGCACCTGTTGAGGTCACGGCAATGTGGTCATCGACGTTGCAGTCCACGCCAAGCACTCTCGAATGCTCGGCTTTCTCAGGACTGCTCGCATCGAGTTCCCGTTCCATCGCCGCGTGCAGGTAGAACTCGTCGGTTTCGCTGTCGTAGTGGACGGTACTGGTCGAAAATGAGTAGTCGTCGTTCAGTAGGTATTTGCCGTGTGGTGTGCCTTCGGGGTCGTCGGGTAGGTCGTATTCGCATTCGACTCTCCCGTTGACTGTGGCGAGACTCACTTTGTCACGGTAGTAAGTAGCCGCTCGCTTGTCGTAGACGATGCTGAATGTATCGTACTGTGGCTTGCTAGTGTTCTCGCCGTCAGCAAGCCGGTCAACGCAGTTGTCGATATCGTCGGTGGCGCGTTTAATGGCCTTCTGGACGAGGTTCGCGTGTAGGTGGTCTGTTTCTTCACGAAGGGTGTCGTAGATGGCGGCTTCGGCTTCGCTCTTGCTGGTTACACAGTCTTGTTCGGGATAGCGCCACGCCCAGTCTGCGGTCCGATTCGCGCAGTACTGGAATTTGGAGTTGGTGGCATGGAGGTCACTCTTGCGGTCGTTAGGCACGTCGAGACGGACGCGAACCGTCCGAGTTACCTCCCACGCCATGTATATCACAGTAATGGTTACTCTTTATTAATATTTTTGTATAACGTCGGGAGTCGGCACTGCTGTAGTCGGTGGATTGTTTCGCGGAGCGTACGCGCTTCCTCCCACGTTCACAAGACCGAAGGTCTTGTACAGCCCACCAGAACGCGAAGGGTTCTGGGGACGGCTGAAGCCGGTGGGCTTCCGCGCTGTTACCGCTGTGACTCGCCCAGCTCCTCGGCGGCGGCCCGCAACGCGTCGACACACTCGGACTCGGTGGTCACGCCACGCGTTGTGCCGTCTTCGGATATAAAGAGCCGGACCGGCTCGATCAATCAGGGGATAGAGAAACACCCACACGCTGTTCGAGAAAGCGACTATATACGTAACAATAGCCATCTTAGCAAACGCTATTCCATGGCTTTCCGTCCCGACGAACGTGACCGACAACGTGAATCGCCTCGGGGTCAAGTGGTTCGAGAGACTTCGTCTCTCGTCATCACGGAAGACGCAGTCTTCCGTACGACCCCGAGGCTTCCTGATTCAACAACGCGCTTTGCAGACACACGCTGAAAGCCAGCGGTGTCCGTAGGGAGCGCAGTCTCCACAGGCGTGTCTTCGGGCCATCCCAGCCCTAGTTCAGAAAAGCCGCGTTGCAGGACGTTCATCGCCGCGTTCGCGTCCCTATCTGTCTCAAACCCACACGATGGACACGAGTGTTCACGCACCCAGATTGGTTTCGCCGTCTCCACGCCACACTTTGCGCACTCTTTTGTCGTCCTATCGGGTTCGACCTCCACGACGTGACAACCGTACAGGTCGGCCTTGTAATCAAGGAGGGTGATAAACTGTCGCCACGCCGCATCCTGCTTGTTGCGAGCGTTGTGCGACTGTTCGAGCATCTTCTTCACGTCCAGGTCCTCAACGAACACTGCGTCGTACTCGCGGACCAGCCACGTCGTAATCTTCTGTTGGTAGTCCAGTACCTTCCGGCGGATGTGACGTTTGATCTTCGCCACTTCCCGACGCTGTTTCTCGTAGTTGTTCGACCCTTTCTCCTTCCGTGAGAGCTTGCGTTGCTCACGGCGGAGCCGCTCGTACTCGTCTTCGAGATCGAGCCAATCCACAGTTTTGCCGTCGCTGGTGTGGACGTAGTTGAGGATTCCGAGGTCGATACCCACGCTGTTGCTTGAATCTAACTCGTCCAGCGCGGGTTTCTCGGGTAAGTCAGCGTCGTCGGTTTCGAGACCGAACGAGACGAACCACTCGCCAGTCCGTTCTTTCTTGACCGTGACTTCTTTGATGTCCGCTTCGTCAGGGATTTCGCGGTGGTAGCGGATTTTGATGTCACCGATTTTCGAGAGCCAGAGCGTTGCACGTCGGCCACTCGTGTTTTTGAGTTCGAAGCCAGACTGCGAGTACGTCATACTCTGGAACTCCCTCGGTGACTTCCACTTGAGCTTCCCGACCTTGTTCCCGTTCTGTTTCTGCTCGGAGAGGCCCGAGAGGTTCTGGTAGAACCGCGTGACGGTTCGTTGCAGAGCCTTCGAGTTGACTTCCGAGAAGACAGGGAACTCGTCTTTCCAGTCGGGAAGTCGGTTGTGGTGTTTGTACGCGGAGCCGATGTTGTCGGCGTCCACGTTCTCGTACTCGTACCGAGTGTAGTTGTACGCTTGGCGATGAACGTCGATGTGTCGTTCTAGTTCAGCCGCTACCTGTTGTGTCGGATAGGCGGGGTAGCGGTGACTGTACTCCATCGCAACCTCTTGATTAGGTACATGTTCGCTTAATGATTTGTATCTCCACCTATCGGATTCAACCCCGGGGTCAAGCCCCGGGGCATTCTCCTAGACCGCTTGTAAAACTCGGTTTCGTCTGCGTCCAGAACGCGGGTCGAAGCCAGATGTCAGCCGCGTTCGCGCGCCGAGAACGGGACCGACGAGGGCTGAACGGGGACGTCCAAATACTCACCGGCGGGACCGACCCCGCCGAAGAGGTCCATCCGGAAGTCGTCGAGGCGATGGCCGAACTCGATATCGACATCTCCGACCGCCAACCCCGGGCGGTCTCGACGGACGAACTGAACGACTGTGACGTCGTCGCCACCATGGGCTGTTCGACGCTCGAACTCGACGCCGACGTCGACGTCCGCGACTGGGCCCTGGAGGACCCACACGGCAAAGACGTCGAGACCGTTCGCGAGATCCGCGAGGAGATCGAGGGTCGAGTCACCGAACTCTTCGAGGAGTTCGTCGAGGCGTAGCTGATTCGAGAGCCAGCAAGCCCAGCGGCTACCGGTCGCTCTCGCGAGCGCCGTCGAGAGCGACCAGGAGCGCGGTCGCCCGCCTCGTGGTCCGGTACTTGCGCCACTTGCCCTCTTTGCGGCGGGTCACCAGTCCGGCATCAGTGAGTTTCGACAGCGCGTGGCTGATCGCCCCGTCGCTGACGTCGAGCAGCGGCGCGAACTCACACACGCACAGTTCCCCTTCTGCTGCCTCCAGCAACCGGACGATCTTGTACCGCGTCTCGTTGGCGAGCGCCGACAGGATTTCGACGTCCGTTTCGATAGAGTCCCCGACTGCCGCATCGAGCGCTTCGAGCTGTTCGACCCGCTGTTCGAACTCGTCGTCCTGACAGCTCCCGAGGTCCTCCTCCATGTACCGCCGGAGCCGATCGTGAGTAGCCATACGGACCAATTAAGAATGTATTGAAATAACTGTTTTCCTCGTCTTGTGCAGCGACACCGGCATTATCGCACAAAAGACTGTTACGTATCCCGGGAGGGGAGGATCCCCGAAGCGTTTATTTTAGTGAAGTCTAAAACGATGGTGTAACGATGGACTGGGAATCCGACGGAGGTCCGGCGGCAGATCCCGAGCAAGTCGGTCCGGCGGCCGGCGGCTGTCTCAGTCTTTCAACAGCGAGTAAACTATGATCGAGGTAACTGTCTTCGAGGAAGCGATGTGTTGTACGACCGGCGTGTGTGGGCCGGATCCCGACGAGGAACTGGTCCGGTTCACCAGAACCGTCGACCGGCTCGAGGAGGAGTACGAGGACGTCGAAGTGCGGCGGGCCAGTCTGGCCCATGACGTCGACGCGTTCCTGAACCACCAGGAGATCTACGACACGGTCCAGGAGAACGGTCCGGAAGTGCTCCCGATCACCACCGTCGGCGGCGAGGTGATCGCACAGGGTGAGTACCTCGACTACGACCGGATCGAGAGCGCGGTCTCACAGCGCGTTCCACAGGAGGCCTGAGATGAGCGAGACCCCCTCCCGGGAACTGGTCGAACCGTCCGGCGAGGAGACGGAGTTCGTCTTCTTCAGCGGCAAAGGCGGCGTCGGCAAGAGCACGGTCAGTTGCGCGACCGCCCAGTGGCTCGCCGGGGAGGGCTACGACACGCTGCTGGTGACGACCGATCCCGCGCCGAACCTCGGGGACATCTTCGATCAGTCGATCGGGCACAGCGTGACGGCCATCGACGGCATCGAGAACCTCTCGGCAATGGAGATCGATCCCGACCGGGCCGCCGAGGAGTACCGTCAGGAGACCCTCGAACCGATGCGAGCGCTGCTGGACGAGGAGCAACTGCAGACCGTCGAGGAGCAACTCAACAGCCCCTGTGTCGAGGAGATCGCTGCCTTCGACAAGTTCGTCGAGTTCATGGACGAGCCCGAGCACGACGTGATCGTCTTCGACACTGCGCCGACGGGCCACACCATCCGGCTGATGGAGCTGCCCAGCAGCTGGAACGCGGAACTCGAAGAAGGTGGGGCGACCTGTATCGGCCCCGCGGCCTCTATGGAGGACCAGAAGGCCCAGTACGAGAACGCCATGGAGACCCTCGAAGGCGATCGGAGCTCGTTCGTGTTCGTCGGCAAGCCCGAGGAGTCGGCGATCGAGGAGATCGAGCGTAGCGCCGGCGAACTCGCGGACCTCGGGATCGGAACGGACCTGCTGGTCGTCAACGGGCATCTCCCCGAGGCGGTCTGTGAGGACCCGTTCTTCGAGAGCAAGCGCGAGGACGAACAGGAGGTCATCGAGTACGTCCGCGAGGCATTCGACGATCGACCGGTCGCGACTTATCCGCTCCGGCCGGGCGAGATTACAGGGTCAGCGTTGCTCGCCGACGTCGCGGCGGCGCTGTACGAGGGTGCCGAACCCGAGATCGACGTCGAGTCGGCGACCGAGACGGACGCCGCGGCGGCTGCGGGTAGTCCCGACACGATGACCGACACCGAGGCCGTCATGGAGCAACTCCGCCCCCTGGAGGACACTCGATACCTGTTCTTCACGGGCAAAGGTGGCGTCGGCAAGAGCACGATCGCGGCGACGGCGGCGACCGCGCTGGCCGGCGACGGCCAGGAGACGCTGATCGTGACGACCGATCCGGCGGCCCACCTCAAGGACGTCTTCGGAGCTGAAGTCGGCCACGAGCCGACGCCGATCACCGACGGACTGGACGCGGCCCGGATCGACCAGGAGAAAGCCCTCGAGGAGTACAAGGAGCGCACGCTCGCCCAGGTCGAGCAGTCCTATGAGGGCGACGACCTCGAGGAAGCCAAAGCGCAGGTCATGGAGGAACTGGAGTCGCCCTGTGCCGAGGAGATGGCTGCCCTGGAGAAGTTCGTCGATTACGTCGAGGTCGAGGGCTACGACACCGTCGTCTTCGACACCGCGCCGACGGGTCACACTCTCAGGCTGCTGGAACTGCCCTCCGACTGGAAGGGCTTCATGGACCTGGGCTCGCTGACCAAGGAGGCCTCCGAGTCGGGCGAACGCTACGATCGAGTCATCGAGACGATGCGTGACCCCGAAAAGAGTTCGTTCGTGTTCGTGATGAACCCCGAGTACACGCCGATGATGGAGGCCTACCGGGCCGCCGAGGACCTCCGGGATCAGGTCGGGATCGAGACCTCGCTGGTCGCGGTCAACTACCTGCTCCCCG
The DNA here is from genome assembly GCF_025517535.1 of Halapricum hydrolyticum. Taxonomy (NCBI): domain Archaea; kingdom Methanobacteriati; phylum Methanobacteriota; class Halobacteria; order Halobacteriales; family Haloarculaceae; genus Halapricum; species Halapricum hydrolyticum. Next base: position 31,578 of record NZ_JAOPKC010000015.1, on the reverse strand, counting down.
AGGAGTACGGCGACAACGCCTTCTTCGAGAGCCGTCGCCGCCAACAGACGGAGTATCTCGAACGGATCGAGGACCGTTTCGAGGTGCCGATGTTGCTCGCGCCGCTTCAGCAGGAGGAACCGACCGGCCTCGACGACCTGCGGTCGTTCGGGGCCGAGATGCTCGACCGACCAGAAGCGAAACCACAGATGGAGATACAATGAGCGAACACCAGACCGCCGACGTGAACGCGGCACTGCGCGCGTTCGTCGACGCGATCGAAGACTGCGAGCGGTACCGGACGTTCCGCGAGGCGCGAGAGCGCCTCGACGAGGACGAAGACGCTCAGCAACTCCTGCAGACCTACCAGCAAAAGCAGATCCAGTTGCAGCGCGGTGGACACGACCCGGAGATCATGGCCGAACTCCGTGAAGTCAAGAGCGAGATGGACGACAACGAGACGATCAGCGAATACATGCAGGCCGAGGAGGAGCTGATCGATCTACTCGACCGGACTGACGACGTGATAAGCGACCGGATCGGCGAGGAGTTCGCCCGCTCGACTGGCGGGGGGTGTTGCTGATGAGCACTACCGAATCCGAGGTCATCGAGGCTGCCGAGGCCTTCGGCGACGCGCTGGCCGCCGAAAAAGAGGAGCTCGACCGCACGGAGTTCTTCGGGCTCGTCTCGCGGTGTAATCAGGCGATCGAGCAGGAGATCGGTATCGATTACGGATCGGTGTGTGGCGACGACGAGTGTTGCTGACCGTCTCGCGAACGCGCGATCGAATCACCCGATTCACGCTGTGGGCCCGTCGATAGTAACCAGATGAACGCGAACCAGCCCCACGAAACAGACCGACGACGCGACCGCCTGATCGAGACGACAGCGGAGCTACTGTCTTTCGACACCCAGAATCCGCCGGGCGAGACGCGGGCGGCCATGGAATGGCTTCGCGAGCGCGTCTCCCGGCTGGACGTCCGGACGGAGTGGGTCGCGTCCGATCCCGAGAAGCCGAACCTCGTCGTGACCCTGCCCGGCGATGCCGGGCGGACGCTGCTGTACGCGGGCCATCTCGATACGGTCCCGTTCGATCGGAAAGCGTGGTCGGCCGATCCGCTCGGCGAGGTCCGCGACGGTCGTCTCTACGGCCGTGGCGCGACCGACATGAAGGGGACGGTCGCGGTGATGCTCGAAACGCTGGAGAGGTTCGCGACCGCCGCCGAGCAGCCACCGGTCACGCTGCAGTTCGCGTTCGTCAGCGACGAGGAGACTGGCGGCGAGGCCGGCATCGGCGCCGTCCTGGAGGCCGACGCGATCGACGCGGATGCGGCCGTCGTCGGCGAGACGACCTGCGTGGGCGATAACTATTCGATCGCGGTCGCGGACAAGGGCTGGATCTGGCTCACGCTGGAAGCGAGCGGCCGGGCCGCCCACGGCTCGCGGCCGATGAACGGCGAGAACGCTATCGACTACCTCTACTCGGTGGTCGACTCCTGTCGGGAGTCGATCTGCTCGCTGGACCTGGAGTACGGTGAGGCGGTCGAACGGATCATCGAGGAATCCCGGGAATACTACGGCTCCTGTCCCTGCGGCGCGGGGACCCACGTCGGGGAACTGTTCGAGTCTCCGACGGTCAACCTCGGACGGCTGGACGGCGGCAACACCGTCAACAGCGTCCCTCAGACCGCGACCGCTGAACTCGACGTGCGAGTCACGCCCGGTGCCTCGACCGAGGGCGTGCTCGAGCACATCCGGTCGTGTATCGACGCCCGCGAGAACGTCTCGATCCGGGAGGTCTCTTGGACGGAAGGCACGTACGTCGATCCGTCGGCACCGATCGTCGAGGCGGTTACCGACGCCGCCGAGGGCGTGCTACCCGAGCGGCCGCTGGGACGGTGCGCGACTGGGGGCAGCGACGCCAAGAAACTCCGCGCGGCCGGCGTCCCAGCCGTCGAGTGTGCCGTCGGCAGCGACACCGCACACAGCGTCGACGAGTACGTCACCCTGGACGCGCTCGAACTGACGGCGGCGTGGTACGAGCGGATCCCGTCGCTGTTCGCCGGGCGTACTTCCGGATAGAAATATATACTGCTATTGAGCGGACAGAGCAACGGTTATGCGTCGCTTCTTCTAAAGCGGGACAGGTCGCTGACACCGACAACCCAAAGGGAAATCACAATGACTGGATCACACGAGGTTCAGATCGCGTTCGTCTGCGTCCAGAACGCCGGACGTTCACAGATGGCCTACGCGTTCGCCGAGCGGGAACTCGAAGCGCGGGAACTCGCCGACGAGATTTCGGTCGTCACGGGCGGGACCCGACCGGCCGAGCACGTCCACGAAGAAGTGATCGAGGCGATGAGCGAGATCGGCGTCGACCTCGCAGACCGCCAGCCCCGGGAGATCACGTTCGAGGAGACCAGCGACAGCGACTACGTCATCACGATGGGATGCTCGGCCGAGGACGTCTGCCCGGCGACCTGGAGCGGCGACAGCCGCGACTGGGACCTGGACGATCCGGACGGCCGACCGCCGGACGAAGTCGCCGCGATCCGCGAGGAAATCGAACGGCGCGTCACGGACCTGTTCGACGAACTCGAGTCCGAAGTGCTCGAGGACTAGAACGGGCTTTGTTCGGCTGAGTGTGAGTCATCGTCTCCGTCCGAATCGCCGCTCGAGTCGGGGACAGAGACGCCGATTGACTGCAGTTTCATCTTTCCCTCGTCGGTGGCCATCTCCGGCGACCACGGTGGGTCCCAGACGAGTTCGACGGTCGCTTCCTTGACGCCCTCGACTGCCCGGACGGCGTTTTCCGCCTGTTCGACCATCTGGCCGGCGATCGGACAGGTCGTACTCGTCAGGGTCATCTCGATGTCGACGACGTCCTCGGCGATCTCGATCTCGTAGACGAGGCCGAGGTCGTAGACGTTGACCGGAATCTCGGGATCGTGGACGCCCCGAAGCGCCTCGACGACTGCCGCTCGTTCGACCATAGCCCTACTTCGAGGTCGACGGATTTCAACCTTTCAGCGCGCTGTTTGTTTTCATCGGGAAAACACTATCCGTCACCTCGTTGTATGTTCACATATGTACAAAGATATTCTCTTCCCGTTCGACGGCAGCGACGGGGCTGCCGACGTACTACACCACGCTGCTGAGATCGTCAACTGGGCCGACGGGACGATCCGGCTGTTGTACGTCGCCGACACGACGGAGGTCAGCACTACGCGCGTCGGTGGTGATGTCGTCGACGGCTTGGTTGAACAGGGTGAGGAGATCCTCGAAGCCGCGACGGCGACCCTGGATACGCTCGATGCGGACTACTCGACCGACGTCGTCCAGGGAGTGCCGGCCCAGACGATCGTCGACTACGCCGAGCGATACGGGCACGACGTGATCGTGATGCCGACTCAGGGCCGGACCGGGATGTCGCGATATCTGCTGGGTAGCGTCACCGAGAAGGTCGTCCGACTGTCGGAGACGCCGGTCCTGACTGCACGGATGCAACCCGACGAGAAGCTCGCGTATCCCTACCAGCGACTCCTCGTGCCGACGGACGGCAGTTCTGCGGCCGAGAACGCGGCCGTCCACGCGCTGGATCTCGCCGCGACGCTGGACGCGGCGGTCCACGTTCTCTCGGTCGTCGACACCGGCCCGCACGGTCCCGACGTCCCGCTGAAATCGCTCACGGCGGCGGCCGAAGACGTGGCCTCGGAGGCGGTCGATACTGTCGCCAACGCGGCCCAGCGGCGTGGCGTCGACGACGTTCACACGCACGTCGAGTACGGCTCGCCCGATGCCAAGATCCTCGAATACGTCGAGAGCGAGGACGTCGACGCCGTCGTGATGGGGACGACCGGCCGCCGTGGCGTCGAGCGCATCCTGCTGGGGAGCGTCACCGAGAAGACCGTCCGCTCGGCTCCGGTCCCTGTCGTCACAGTCCACGAGACGCACGAGACTGGCACGTCCGTATGAGGGCAGCGGGATCGTGGGTCTCCTTCTCTCCCAGGCCTTCTGGTAGAGGTTTTTATGCTTCGGATCGTTATATGTTCACATGGATTTCACAGTAATCCAGGGCGACATCGCCGCCGAGAGCGCGGACGCGCTGGTCAACGCCGCCGGGACGAGCCTCCGGATGGGCAGCGGCGTCGCCGGAGCGCTTCGACGTGGCGCGAACGGACCGATCAACGAGGAAGCCATGGAGAACGGGCCGGTCGACCTCGGTGCGGTCGCTGTCACCGACGCCTACGACCTCGACGCCGAGTACGTGATTCACGCGGCGGCGATGCCTCACTACGGGGACGGCCGCGCGACCGAAGAGAGTATCCGCGACGCGACGCGCAACTCGCTTGCGAAGGCCGACGAACTGGGGTGTGAGTCGCTGGTGATGCCGGTCCTCGGGACCGGTTCCGCCGCGTTCGACCTCGAGTACGGCGCACAGCTGGTCTGTGAGGAGATCGACCGCTACGAACCGGAGACGCTGTCGGACGTCCGGCTCATCGCCTACTCACAGACGGACTACGAGACCGTCCAGGCGGTCGCCGATCGCGTGTGATCGTCGTGATCCGCCGTCGTCAGCTTCTGCTCTCGCTGTTGGACCGGCTCGTGGACGAGACCCCCGATATTGCCTGATCGGAACACAGGCCACCGACAAGCCCACCGCTTCACGATGGGTAGCTGGCGCCGCATTCTACACGGTTAATACTGTTTCAATAGTTTTTGAAACCGGCAACTATATGTGGGTCTACGTTTTAGATTGATTTGAAATGGTGGTCGGACAGTGAGTCCAGTTGACGTTTTCGTTCCGGTGATACGGGCCGGAATCGACGAGACGCTGTCGTATCTGACGCTGCACGTCATCACGTGCCTGGTGCCGGCGTTTTTCATCGCGGGGGGAATCTCCGCGGTGTTGTCGGACCGGTTCATCAAGAAGTATCTCAGCAGCGACGCACCCAAGCTCCAGGCGTACTCGCTGGCGTCGGTGTCGGGGATCGCGCTGGCGGTGTGCAGCTGCACGATCCTGCCGATGTTCGCCGGCCTCTACAAGAAGGGCGCGGGGATCGGCCCTGCGACGGCCTTCCTGTTCTCGGGGCCGGCGATCAACGTCCTGGCGATCGTGTTTACCGCCCGCGTGCTCGGGCTGCCGCTCGGCGGCGCGCGAGCGTTCTTCGCGGTCGCGATGGCCGCCGGGATCGGTCTGACGATGGCGCTGGTCTTCGGCAGCAGCGACGACAGCGAGTCGCCCGAGGGTCAGACCGTCGCCACCGACGGCGGGTACGTCGCCGAACGTGACCGCCCCCTGTGGGTGACCGGCGGCTTCTTCGGGAGTCAGGTCGCGATCCTGCTGATCGCGGCGACCGGTCTGCTCACCTGGGCGGTCAAGGCACCGCTGCTCGCGCCGTGGTTCGCGCTGCTGGGGTACCTGCTGTACGCGCAGTTCGACCGCGACGTGATCGAGGAGTGGCTCCAGGAGACGTGGTTCTTCACGAAGACGATCTTCCCGCTGCTCATCGCCGGGACGTTCGTCATCGGCATCATCGGCGCGATCGCCGCTATGGCCCAGGGGATGGGCCCGCTGGAGACGGTCACGACCGAGGCCGGCGAGACCTTCAAAGCTCACCAGGTCGCACCCGGGCTGTTGACCCAGGGGATCTTCGGTGAGACGACGCTACTGTCGTCGGGTCTGGCGTCGGTCATCGGCGCGGTGCTGTACATGCCGACGTTGCTGGAAGTGCCCATCATCGGGTCGCTGTTCGGTTACACCAACGGCCTGATGGCCGACGGTCCGGCGCTGGCACTGCTACTGGCCGGCCCGTCGCTGTCACTGCCGAACATGCTGGTCATCTGGAAGACCATCGGCACCAAGCGGACGGCCCTGTACATCAGCCTCGTTGCGGCCGCCGCGACCGGCGCGGGCCTGATCTGGGGGCTGCTGATAGTCTGACGTATCGATTCACAACCAACTCAGATAACACAACCCATGAAAATCGAAGTCATCGGACCTGGCTGCGCCAGGTGCAAGAAGACCGCACAGAACGTCAACAAAGCACTCGAGCAACTCGACGGCAGCGCCAACGACGCGACCGTCGAGAAGGTCGAAGCCCAGATGGAGATCATCGACCGCGGCGTGATGCACACGCCCGCGGTCGCCGTCGACGGCGATATCGCAGTCGAGGGTGAAATCCCCGACGTCGATCAGCTCGTCGACCTGTTCCAGACTGCCTAGGGCTTTTCTCGGTCGCCGCGACCGTTCGGATGCACACACTGATTTGTGTGTACGTCCTATCACCACACAACAACCCATGTCCTCCCAATCGAACGACTACCGGATTTCGCCCGAGACGATGTCGGATCTGGAGTCGATGGCCTCGACGTGCAACGTCGAGAGCGCCCGCGACATCTTCCAGGCGCTCTCTGACGACCGACGTCTGACGATTATGCGGCTGCTCGGCGAGTCGGAACTCTGTGTCTGTGACATGGTCGAGCTGTTCGACATCGAGTACTCGAAGCTCTCCTATCACCTCAAGAAACTCAAGGAGGCGAGCCTCGTCGAGGCGGATCGGGAGGGCAACTACGTGACCTACCGACCGACCGAGCGCGGCGAGGACGTCATCGAGATCGTTCGTAGCATGTGCTGACCGTTTTGACAGGGTGCTTTTGGGATTGTCCGCTTCGCCAGGCGCCGCTACCGAGGTGTGACAGTCTATACCACGACATCTCGGGACCGATACGACCATGTCAGCGGCGCGAGCACGGGTAGACATGTACGTCGGACGATTCGTGATCGTCGGGCCCGAGGTCGGCGCCTATCGCGTCTCCTCGCGCTCGTTTCCAAATCGCCAGGCCGTCGACCGCGACGGCACGATTACGATCGAACCCACGCCGGACGCACCGCCGTCGGACAACCCCTACATCTCCTACAACGGGCTTCGCGTGACCGACCGGGGAGCGGTCGTCGGCAACGGCAGCCACGTCGACCCCATCGCCGAGAAACTGCAACTTGGCTATCCCGCCCGGGACGCGCTGGCCGAACCGCTGCTGGCGCTCGATTTCGAGAAAGACGACTACGACACCCCGCGGATCGCCGGTATCGTCGGGCTGGACGACGACCCCACGGCCGAGGACGCCGTGATCGGAACAGTCCGCCGGGACGCCCTGCTCGTCGAGGACGTCACTGAGCCGACGCTGGTTGCGACCTACGAGAAAGACAGTCCCGAAGCGTTCGCCTTCGAGGCGGGCGACGCCGCCGAGGCCGCCCGCGAGGCCTACGACCTGGACTTCGAGCACGCCGTCTGTGCGGCGGGCGTCGCCGTCGACGGTGACGGCTTCGAGACGGCTATCGTCAACGAGTAGCGTTCCGAGTCAGGCTCGCGTTTCCGCCGGCAGCGACGCCAGGAAATGCGAGAGGTGCAGGCGTTCGTCGGTCCCCTCGACCAGATCGAAGTCGATCTCGCCGGCGAGCCGGTGGACCCGGGCGAGTCGTCGGCCGGTGTAGCGCGATTGCGCAGTCCGGAGAATCGCCTCCATCAACTCGGCGCCGCTGTACCCCTCGTCGACGAGCAGGTCGTCGAGCGTCGAGCGGGCGTCGTCGAAGCGTCCCTCCTCGGCGGCGGCGAGCATCGCCTCGACCTCGTCGTCGGCCTCGATGTCGCCCAGGACCTCGTACGCCGTGTTCATCGTTATCTCGCCTTCGGCTTCGGCGGTCGTCTGTGCGCTCAGCACGGCCGTTCGGATGTCGCCGTTCGCGTAGCCAGCGACGTATTCCAGCCCCTCCTCGTCGTAGGCGACGCCCTCCGCGTCGACGATCCGTTCGAGGACGGAGACGAGTTCCTCGTGGGTCGGCGCGCGCACGGGAATGGGGAAACAGCGCGAGCGGATCGGCGCGATCAGGGTGCTCGGCTGGCGCGTCGCGATGACGAACTGCGTCGCCTCGTAGTACTGCTCCATGACCCGACGGAGCGCCTGCTGGAAGTCCTCGCGCATCGACTCGGCGTTGTCCAGCAGGATCGTCTTGTAGCTCCCGCCGACGGGCGTGTAACTGGCGGACTCTTTGAGCACGTAGTTTATCATCTCCCGCTTGGGAAGGTTGCTCTTGCCGGAGAGAAACGACCGAAAGCGGGGGTCGTTTTTGATCTCCGTCTTCGAGCGATCGAAGAAGTCAGCGACGTTGAGTTCGATGAAGTCGTTCTCGGCCCCCTCGTGTACCTCGGCTGCGAGCGCTCTGACGGCGGCGGTCTTGCCGGCCCCCTTCGGTCCGTGGACGAAGAGGTTCATCGGCTCCTCGCGAGCGCGTCCCAGTCGCTCTCGCACCGTCTGCTGGGGCAGGTCGTCGATCGCCGGCGCGTGCGTCTCGGTCCACAGCGGCCCGTCCATCGGATCGACGTAGACGGGCGGCGTTGAAGTATCCTGCGAGCGACGAGCGCTGATAGCGACCGGTGTCAGTCCCCTCCGTATCGACCGCACGACTGGTGTGGTCGTACCGGTAAATCGCTACAGCGGTCACTCTGTGACAGCCAGTGGGGCGAGTCGAAGAGAGTATGAACCAGCCAACCCACGTGACGACCAATGAGTGCCGACGAGACCCACAAGAACGCAGAGCAGGACGTCATCGCGGTCGACGCTGACGACAACGAGCAAGGCCTGGTCAACCGGCTGGACGCCCACACCGGCGACGGGATCCGCCACCGCGCCTTCACTGCGCTGTTGTTCGATGGGGACGGGAACGTCCTGCTGGCCCAGCGCGCCCCCGAAAAGCGGCTGTGGAACACGTTCTGGGACGGGACGGTCGCCTCCCACCCCCGGGAGGGACAGACCCAGGAGGAGGCGACGGAGATCCGTCTGGAGGAAGAACTCGGGGTCACGCCGGACCAGTACGAGAACCTGCGGGTCACGGATCGGTTCGAGTACAAGCGGTACTTCGAGAACGCGGGCGTCGAACACGAGGTCTGTACGGTGCTGCAGGCGACCCTGACCGACACGACCCTGGATCCCGACCCCGAAGAGGTCGCCGGCCTGCTGTGGGTGCCCTACGAGCGCCTACAGGAAAACCCCGAGCAGTACCGCCAGCTCCGGCTCTGCCCCTGGTTCGAAATCGCGATGCGTCGGGACTCAGAGTAGCGATAGTTTCTTTCGGCCGGCTCGACGAGGGGACGGGGCGACCTGCTGCGTTCAAACGAGTCGCCACTCGGTCGTGTCCTCGTCGGCGGATGCGTCGACAGGCTCGATCACGTCGCGTCGGTCCATCTCTTTGAGAACCTCACCGAGTCGGTCGGGCTGGGCGATCTCCATCTCGATGCGTTCGATCCCGTGATACTCCCGCAAAGCCGTGCGGATGTCGTCCCGGTCGAAGGCCTCGGCATCCGACTTCTCCATCACGCCCGAGATGAGATCCACCATGTCCTCGATGAAGTTCCAGGGGTAGACGATCCAGGCCCACTGTTCGAGGCGTTCGCCGACGAAGTCCGGTTCGAAATCGCTGGTGCCGAGCAGCTGCAGAGTCGCCGTCCGTACCGCGCCGGGGTCGCGCTCGCGGACGTACTCGGCGGCGTGGGCCATCGACTGGCCGGTGTCGGCGATGTCGTCGACGATCAGGACGTCCTTGCCCTCGACGGAGCCTTCCGGCATCGGGTAGCGCACCTCGGGCTCGTCGCCTTTTGCGGCGGCACCGACGTAGTGTTCGATCTTCAGGCTCGTCAGGTCGTCGAGACCGAGGAAATCACAGAGCGTGCGACCGGCGAACCAGCCGCCGCGAGCCAGCGCGACGACGACGTCCGGCTCGAAGTCGTCGGCCTTGACTTCGTCGCTGACCTCGCGCGTGAGGCCGTAGATGTACTCCCAGTTCGTGATCGTGCAGGGGAACTCCTCCGGCAGATCGCTCATCCGGTGTTCACCGTCCGAACGATTGGACCGACCGGCTATTAACCCGGCGGGTTCGGGCCAGAACGCCAAACCGTTAACCTGCCGGCCCACGCACCGACAGCCATGGACACTCGCGACGCTTATCTCGTCGACGCGTTCACCGACACACCGACCGACGGCAATCCCGCTGGCGTCGTCCCTGAGGCCGACGACCTCGACGCTGACCAGATGGGGGCGCTGGCGAACGAACTCGGCGCGAGCGAGACCGCGTTCGTCCGCGAGAGCGACGTCGCCGACCGACAGCTCCGGTATTTCACTCCCGAGACGGAGGTCGATCTCTGCGGGCACGCGACGATCGCGAGCCACGCGCTGCTGTCCGAGCGGGGCGTGATCGAGGCCGGCGAACACACCGTCGAGACCGAGGCCGGGGTGCTCGACGTTTCGATCGGCGAGGACGGGATCGTCTGGATGACCCAGAACGACCCGACTGTGACCGAACTCGACGTCGATACCAAGCGGGTGGCCGACGCGCTGGGCACCGACGCCGAGTCGATCAGAGCCGTGGGGCTCCCGATCGCGCGGACCTCGACCGGACTGCCTTTCCTCGCGGTGCCGGTCGAGTACTTCTCGGATCTCTCGGGGATGGAACCCGACATGCGAGCTATCGAGTTGCTGTCCGAAGCGCACGACGTGACCGGGATCTATGCGTTCACCTTCGATACCCTCGAAGGCGAGTCGACGCTGCACGGGCGGATGTTCGCTCCCAGCGCGGGCGTCGAGGAAGACCCGGTCACGGGAACGGCGAGCGGCGCAGTCGGAGCCTACCTCGACCGGCTGGGCGCGCTGGACGAGACCGCCGCGATGACCTTCGAGCAGGGGCACTTCCTGAACCGGCCCGGGACCGTCTCGGTCAGCATCGGAGCCGAGGTCAAGGTCGGCGGACGAGCCGTCACGACGCTCGAGGGGACGATCGTCGTCCCCGAGAGCGACGAGGACGAGATCATCGAGGTGTGAGAGTCCAGCGAACGTGGCGCCGGTCGTGATTGCGTGGGCGTGTACTGATCAGGATCAAGTGGACGCGACCCGTGCCTGGATCGAATCGACGTACTGCTCGCCCGGATCAAGTGGACGCGACCCCAGTTCGGAATCCTCAACGGTTTATCGGCCGAAATCGACCGATAGCGCAACTCCTATACGGAAGAAAGACAAATAGGACGTCAGCATGCAGCGGCTCGAGTCGGCGCCGCAGGATTTCGATCGGGTGCTGTCCTCGATGTGCACCGAACCACATCCGGCGGCCCGACAGGCAGCGGAACGCTTTCTCGCGACCAATCCGGGCGACCCGGAGACCTACCAGACGGTTGCCGATCTAGAACGTGACGCGGTCGAGTTGCTCGGGACGGTGACCGGCTTGCCCGAACCAGCTGGCTACGTCACGAGCGGCGGGACCGAGGCGAACATTCAGGCCGTGCGGATCGCGCGCAACCGCGCCGACACCGACGACCCGAACGTCGTCGTCCCGACCCACGCCCACTTCAGCTTCTGGAAGGCAGCCGATCTTCTGGGAGTCGAACTCCGAACCGCGCCGGCACGCGACCACCGCGCGGATACCGACGCGATGGCCGAGTTGATCGATGCCGATACCGTGCTCGTGGTCGGCGTCGCGGGATCGACCGAGTACGGGTACGTCGATCCGATCCCGGGCCTGGCAGAGCTGGCCCACGACGCCGACGCGCTCTTTCACGTTGATGCCGCCTGGGGTGGGTTCTATCTCCCCTTCAGTGACCACCGGTGGCACTTCGGCCACGCCGACGTCGACACGATGACGATCGACCCGCACAAGGTCGGTCAGGCCGCGGTGCCCGCGGGCGGACTCCTCGCGCGGTCGCCGGAGCTGCTGGACGAACTGGCAATCGACACGCCCTATCTCGAATCGACCAAGCAGGTCACGCTGACCGGCACGCGCTCGGGAGCGGGCGTCGCCAGCGCCGTCGCAGCCATGGAGGCGCTGTGGCCCGAGGGGTATCGCGAGCAGTACCGCCGTTCGATGGACAACGCCCGGTGGCTCGCGGACGAACTGGCCGAGCGAGGCTACGACGTCGTCGAACCGGAGCTGCCGCTGGTCGCCGCGGACGTCTCACAGCCGCTGGTCGAGAAACTCCGCGATCGGGGCTGGCGCGTCGCCAGGACCGGTGCCGACGAGCTTCGCGTGGTCTGTATGCCCCACGTCACGCGGTCGATGTTACGGTCGTTCGTCGCCGATCTCGACTGGTACTAGCGACAGACCCGCGAAACCGGCCGCCGCTGGTGGTCCGAAACCGATACGTTTTACGTCCAACCACACCCAGTGCTCACCGTGCCCGTCGAACTGGTCCCCGTCCTCGATAGCGGTATGATTGAGGGGTTCTACACGGCTATCGAGGGGGCGGTCAGAACCGCGACGGGGCCGGTCGGACTCGTTCTGATCGGAATCTACTCGTTTCTGATCGCGTTCGTGCTCCCGTTGCCCAGCGAGATCGTTCTCGCCCCTGCGAGCCACCTGAACCTCGGACTGCCGACGGAAGCGAACCTGGCGCTGATCGTCCTCGCGAGCGGGCTCGGCAAGGCAGCTGGCAGCGTCTTCGCGTTCCACATCGGCCAGGAAGCCAAACGGTCGGGACCGGTCATCAGGCTCGTCCGACAGTCGCGATTCGACGTGGTGAGCTGGTCGGAAAAGAAGGCTGTTCGACTCGCCCAGGAGTACGGGTACATCGGGCTTGCCGCCGCACTGTCGGTGCCCGGGTTCCCCGATACGATCTCGATCTACGCGTTCTCTGTGCTCGAACGGGACTACTACCGCTTCGCCGCGGCGACGTTCGTCGGCAGCGTCGGCCGGCTCGTCGTGACGATCGCCGGCTTTGCCGGCGTGACCGCACTGCTGTGACGGCCGGAACGGCAACCACTTCGCGTGCTATCCTGTCACTCAGGTACACTTATCACCTCAGCCACCGTCTATTCAGCATGCAAACACGTCGTATTTCTTCACAGTCGATACTCGGAGCACTCGTGATCGTGATCGGACTCGCGCTCTTGGCGGAGACGACGGGATACGCCGACGTCAGCGTGTTCTGGACGTACGTGCCGTCGCTGTTCGTCCTGCTGGGGTTGTTCGCGCTGGTCGCCAGCGGGTTCCGGAACGTCGTCGGGCCGGTGATCGTCGTCGCCGTCGCAAGCGCGTGGCAGCTCGTCGCCCTGGAGTATCTCACGGCCGAGGAAGTCATCCAGCTGTGGCCGCTCGCGATCGTCCTGTTCGGCCTGTCGATCGTGTTGGGACAGTACCGCTCGCGGGTCAAGAGCGTCGATGGATCGTACGTCACCGGACTGGGCGTGTTTGGCGGATCCGAAAAACGGGCGTCGAAACTGTTCACTGGCGGAACGCTGACGGCGCTGTTCGGCGGCGCGACGCTCGACCTGCGCGGCGCGACGCTCGAAGACCGCCCGGTGACCATCGCCGCGACGGCCGCTTTTGGCGGCGTCGACGTTATCGTCCCCCGCGAATGGAACGTCACGCTGGACGTGCTGCCGATCTTCGGCGGGGCGAGCGACGACCGGCTCCGGACGGAACACGAACACGAGGACGTCGATCTGATCGTGACTGGCTTCGCCGTTTTCGGCGGCGTCACGGTCAAGGATTGACCGTCTGACGGGTGGACGGTCGGCAATGTCGATCACGCGGATCGATCCGCTTCCGAGAGTTCCGTCCGGCTCTCGAACTTCGAGACCTCCGCTGGGTCGTGGTGTCGAACGATGACCACGTCGTAGGATCGGTCGGTCGCGATGCCACTGCCGACGCTGCTCAGCGACGTGACGATCTGCCCGGCGCTCTCGCTGCCGACGAACACCATCGACGCGTTCACGTCCTTTGCGACCCTGCGCACGCGGTTCGAGATCGTCCCGGCAGTGGGATAGCGATCGACGAGTTTCGGCTCGAAATCGGCACCCGGGGCGAGCCGCGTGACGCGCTCGTGCAACCGCGACGCGACGACTTTTTCATCCCACTCCTCGTCCGGGCCGATCCAGCCGTTCTCCCTGGCGTATCTGGTGTTTCCTTGTGGTATCACGGTGACAGCCAGTATCGGCTCGTCGAAGACGACCGCGAACTCAGCCGCACGTATCAGCGCCGCTTCGGCGAGATCAGAGCCGTCGAACGGAACCACAAGTGTCATATGTAACCTATGCACATGAAAAACAAATAACCACTGTCGATTGTCAGTGGTAGATAACAGCGGTCCCGGGAGGACCGCGAGCGCGCCGTCGGAACTCTTGCCTAACTGCTCATTTGGTCAGAAATACTATCGACTAATAAGTCACTCAGAGATAAATATAAGTGTACTTATCTTTTCCCAACTCGTATCTCAGGTATGGCTGACAAAAAGAACCGGGCTGGGCAACTCGGGCGACGCAGGTTTCTCCAACTGGCATGCGTCGGTTGTACTGGCCTGACAGCCGGGTGTCTGGGCGGATCAGACGGCGAGAGCTCGCCGGGCGACGACGAATCGCCCGAATACCCGACGCTTCGGGAGACACTCGACTGGGAGCCGTCGTACGTGATGGAACTGGACGTACCGATGGGTAGCGGGACGATGGTCGTCCACGAGGGAGACACGTACACGTCGTGGGTGACGCCCAGCGGATACGAGATGGAAGCCTATCGGATCGGCACGGACGAGTATATCGTCGTTGAGGGCCAGTGTTTCATCCCGGCAGGGACCTCGACAGGTGAGTTCTTCGAACCCGAACGGCTCGTCGAGGAGTCCGGCGACGTGAGAGCGACAGGGCGCGAGACGATCGACGGGCAAGACGTCTATCGGTTCGACGTGGACGAGGGGCGACTGTCCCTCGATACCGAGTCCGGCTATCCACGTCGGTTCGCACACGACGACGACAACGGGAGCATCGACTTTCATTCGTGGGGAGAGACAGATCCGATCTTGCCACCGGACATGGACTGTGAGGAACAGTAGACGACGCAACGAAATCGTCTGTTTGAGGAATTGTCATCGCATGAAGCGCGCGAATAGACCGCTGAGACTCCGCTCCAACAAGGTATAACGCGCGTGTCAGTCACTGACCCTTCGGCAACCGGTGTATAGACCCAATATATTTGTTGACTGTGAACACATAACAGTAGGGGGGACAGATGATCCAGACATTGATCGACCGTCTCGTCTCCGTCGTCACAGCCCACAGCAAGGTGACGATCGGGGTCGTATTGCTGGCGACAGTGGTGGTCGGGACCGGCGCAACGTCCATTCCTGGGCCGACGGAGGACGCATTCGCCTCCGACAGCATCGAACAGGAGAAACTGGATTACATCGACGCGAACTACGGCGAGGACACTGAAGACGCCACGTCGGTTCCGGTGTACGTCCAGAACAGGGGTGGGAACGTTCTCTCGAAAGAATCGATGCTCGCAACGCTCCGCTTCCAGCAGACGGTGCTGGATGAGGAGGCAGTCAGAGACATCGCCAATCCGCAGGTTCCAGTCGTCGACGTTTCCAACCGGGTCGCGGTTCGACTGGCCGGTGATCCGCAAGCCGATCTCCAGACCCAAATCGACGCGCTGGAACAGGCCGACGAAGCGGAGGTCCGTGACACTGTGATTCGCGTCCTCGAGGAAGAGCAACAGGTACTGGGACTGATGCCCCGGACCTACGACCGGGGGACGGCCACGGCAGAGTCACGGACGATGGTGTTCGTCTTCGAGGGCGAACCACAGGAAGCGTTCGAGCTCACTGGGCCGGTCGCCGACGCCCAACAGGTGTTATTTGAGCGGATCAACGACGGCGAGGCGGAGGACAACTACTTCATGCTTACCGGTCCAGCGTTGCAGGAACTCCAGGTTCAGGCAACGACCGACACGCTGTTGCTCATCGGTCCGATTGCGCTCCTCTTGATTCTGATTGCGCTCACATTCGCCTATCGTGACGTCCTCGACGTTCTGGTTGGGATGTTCGGTGTCCTGCTGACGCTCGTGTGGATGTTCGGGCTTCTTGGCTGGTTGAACGTCCCGTTCGGAAACGCCTCGATCATCGCACCCATTCTGTTGATCGGGCTGAGCATCGACTACGGATTACACGTCTTCATGCGGTACCGGGAGGAACGGTCTGGTGGCGAGAGACACACGCTCGCAGAGGCAGGCGAGGAGCGAGACCGGGGAATCCGTCCGTCCATGCAGCGTGCGCTCGGTGGGGTCGGGATCGCGCTCTTGCTGGTAACGATGACGACCGCAATCGGATTCCTGTCGAACGCGACGAGCCCGCTGTCGGACATTCGAGTCCTCGTCATCGCTACTGCGCTCGGTGTCGTCGCCGCGTTCGTCGTGTTCGTGACGATCGTTCCCGCGTTGAAGGTCGAACTCGACAGTCTCGCCGAGCGATTCGGCCGTGATCGGCGCAAACCGGCCCTCGGTATCGGATCCGGGCGCGTGCGGCGCTTTCTCACCGCCGGCGTTTCGGCGGCACGTCTCTCCGCAGTGAGTGTCGTCGTCATCGCACTCCTGCTCACTGCCGGTGGCATCCTCGCGTTCGGAGCGCTCGATACGAGTCTGGCGTATGAACCCGATCAGCCGGCCCAGTGGCAACAGGATCTCCCTGAGCCATTCGGGATGGACGAGTACGAGTACCTGAACAACGCGGGATACGTGCAGGAGAATTTCATGCGATCCGGTCCGGGTGTGACCTCCGGACAGATCCTGATAGAGGGGGACGTAACCACTGCGGAGACGCAGCTACGAATGTCGCGTGCACAACGGACGTTTGTCGAGTCCGGCGTCGCCTTCCAGCGAGCGGATGGAACGACGGACGTCCAGAGTCCCCTCACGGTGATGCGTGTGACCGCAGCCGAAAACGAGAGCTTCGCCGCGACGTTCGAGGCGGCAGATGCGACGGGGGACGGCGTTCCGGACCGGAACGTCCGCGAGGTGTACGACGCGTTGTTCGAGGCTGCGCCGGACCGGGCCGCAGCTGTCATCGAGCGACGCGACGGTGAATATCGCTCGGCGCGCATCATCATGCCCGTCAGACAGGACGCTGATTTCCGTGACTCGGCGAATGCGATGCGAGACAGTGCCAGTATTATTGACGCCGGCCCGGATGTGACAGCCACCGCGACGGGTGAGGACGTTATCTTCCTCGTCGAAATAGACATTCTCACTGACAACGTCATCCAGACGCTTCTCATTGCACTCGGCGTCATCTTTCTGTTGTTGATGGTCTTCTATCGCCTCAAGGAATCGAGCGCGAGTCTGGGGGCAGTGACCGTCGCTCCGATCGGAATGGTCGTCACGTGGGTCTTCGGGGCGATGTGGGTGTTCGACGTCCCGCTGACACTGCTCACTGCGTTGCTCATGAGCCTCGCGATCGGCCTCGGGACTGACTACACGATTCACATCAGCGAACGGTTCGCACAGGAACTGCAGCGAACGCCGGACGTCATGGCGGCCCTGGAGTCGGCGACAGCCGGGACTGGTGGGGCACTCCTCGGGAGTACCGTGACCACGGTGGCGGCGTTCGTGACGCTCTCGCTGTCGGCGTTTCCGGACGTCCGCCAGATCGGATTTCTGGTCGCGTTCGCACTTCTCAGTTCGTTCGTGGTCGCGGTTTTCGTCCTCCCGAGTATCCTGAAACTGTGGGCTCGGTTCGGGGAAGCGTAGAGTAGCCTACCATTGTGACTGCTATAGCGATTTGCCACTCTGACCGCCCGCCGAAAGACTCGTCGAGCTCGACTTCCGAGCCTTCGTTCACGAGGACGCAGTCGGGCGACCAATGCAGAACAGACGTACAGCAGTCCGCATCAATCGTCGGCGTGACACTCTGGCGTGAACGTTACGCCGTCGATCTCGATCTCCTCGGGGACGCCGCTGGCGTCGTGCGTGCCGACCGGCGGCCGGCTCGCCTCGGCTGCGGGCGAGTTCTCGAGGTCTGTTCCCGTCTCTAGCGCGCCCATTTCGCCGTCGCCGTCCCTGGCGTCTTGATCGATTCGCATCGAACAGAACTCGACGCCACACATCGAGCAGAAGCGGGCCTCCTTGTAGTTGTCCTCGGGGAGCGTCTGATCGTGATAGGCTTTCGCCCGCTGGGGATCCAGCGCGAGGTCGAACTGCTCGCGCCAGTCGAACTGATAGCGGGCCTCGGAGATGGCGTCGTCCCAGTCCCGTGCTCCGGGGAAGGTCGTTGGCGACGTCGGCGGCGTGGGCACTTCTCCGACCGGCTACGCGATAAGGTTCCTGTAGCAACGATCGCCAGTCACACGGCACTCGGACCGTCCCGGTGTGACACTCGCCCACATTACGATTTCCGAAACTCGATTTCGAGGTTCGTAATCTTTCGCCGGACTTATTACGATGTGCGGACTCCGGTGGGACAATGACAGACGACGAAAGACCCACGATTCTGCTGATCGGGAGCGGCCCGATCCAGATCGGCCAGGCCGCGGAGTTCGACTATTCCGGCGCACAGGCGTGTCGCGCGCTTCAGGAGGAGGGCGCACGGGTCGTGCTCGTCAACTCCAATCCGGCGACGATCATGACCGACCCGGAGATGGCCGACAAGGTCTATCTCGAACCGATCAACACCGAGGCCATCGCCGAGATCATCCGCAAGGAGCAGCCGGACGGCGTCATCGCCGGGCTGGGCGGCCAGACCGGGTTGAACGTCACCGCGGAACTCGCCGAGGAAGGCGTCCTCGACGAGCACGACGTCGAGGTCATGGGCACCCCCCTCGACACCATCTACGCGACAGAGGACCGTGAGAAGTTCCGCGACCGGATGCACAAGGTGAACGAGCCGGTCCCTCAATCCGTCACCATCGAGTCGATGGACGAGGTTGAAGAGGCCGTCGAGAGCGTCGGTGGGCTACCGGTCATCATGCGGACGACCTACACGCTGGGTGGCGCAGGATCGGGCGTCATCGACGACATGGACGAACTCAAGGAGGCCACCCGCAAGGGGCTGCGCCTCTCGCGGAACAACGAGGTGATGATCACCGAGTCCATCGACGGCTGGGTCGAACTGGAGTACGAGGTTATGCGGGACGCCGCCGACTCGACGATCATCATCTGCAACATGGAGAACATCGACCCGATGGGCATCCACACTGGCGAGTCGATCGTCGTCACGCCCAGCCAGGTCATTCCCGACAAGGGTCACCAGGAGATGCGCGACGCCGCACTGAAGGTGATCCGCGAACTCGGCATCGAGGGTGGCTGTAACATCCAGTTCGCGTGGCACGACGACGGAACGCCCGGCGGCGAGTACCGCGTCGTCGAGGTCAATCCCCGCGTCTCCCGCTCCTCCGCGCTGGCCTCGAAGGCGACGGGCTACCCGATCGCTCGCGTGACCGCCAAGGTCGCGATGGGCAAGCGCCTCCACGAAATCGAAAACGAAATCACCGGCGAGACGACCGCCGCCTTCGAGCCCGCGATCGACTACATCGTCACGAAGGTGCCGCGCTGGCCCAAAGACAAGTTCCGCGACGTCGAGTTCGAGCTCGGCCCCGCGATGAAATCGACCGGCGAGGCGATGGCTATCGGCCGGACGTTCCCCGAGAGCATGCTGAAGGCCCTCCGGTCGAGCGAGTACGATCCCGCCGTCGACTGGACCGAGGTCGACGACGCGACCCTCGAATCGGAGTATCTGGAACGCCCGACGCCCGACCGCACGTACGCGATCTTCGAGGCGTTCGGACGGGGCTACTCCGTCGAGGAGATCGCCGGACTGACCGACATCCAGGAGTGGTATCTCGAACGCTACCAGGAAGTCGCCGAGGCCGCCGATGCGGCCGCCGAGGGCGACTTCTACACCGCCGGCCAGGCCGGCTTCACCGACCAGGAGATCACCGCCATCGCCGGCGGCGAGTTCAACGACACTCATCGCTCGTGGCTGCCCGCGGACGTCGAGGTAGACGACGGTGACGAGGGCACTGAGGCGGCTGCCGACGGTGGGGCCGCCACAGAATCAACGATTCCAGACAGCGTCACCGTCGAGACCGTCGAGGCCGAGACGACCGACCGGGACTTCAAGCTGGTCGACACCTGCGCCGGGGAGTTCGAAGCGACGACGCCGTACTACTACTCGACGCGGGACCCGGTCTCGGGCATCGACCGCGACGAACTGATGGTCGACAGGGACGTCGAGAGCGTCGTCGTGGTCGGCGGCGGCCCGATCCGCATCGGCCAGGGTGTGGAGTTCGACTACTGTTCGGTCCACGCCGTCCGCGCGCTACGCGAGATGGGCATCGACGCCCACGTCGTCAACAACAACCCCGAGACGGTCTCGACGGACTACGACACCTCCGACGGCCTGTTCTTCGAGCCGATCACCGCCGAGGAGGTCGCGGACGTGATCGAAGCGACCAACGCTGACGGCGTGATGGTTCAGTTCGGCGGCCAGACGTCCGTTGACATCGGCCACCCGCTCGAACAGGAGATCGAACGCCGGGGACTGGACTGTGAGATCATGGGCACCAGTGTCGACGCGATGGACCTCGCTGAGGACCGCGATCGGTTCAACCGCCTGATGGACGACCTGGGCATCGCCCAGGCCGAGGGCGGCTCGGCCACCAGCGAAGAGGAGGCGCTGGAACTCGCCCAGGAGATCGGCTACCCCGTGCTGGTGCGTCCGAGCTACGTGCTCGGTGGCCGCGCGATGGACGTCGTCTACAACGACGAGGACCTCAAGACTTACATCGAGGAGGCCGTCCGCGTGAGTCCGGACAAGCCGATTCTCGTCGACGACTTCCTCGCCGACGCGGTTGAACTGGACGTCGACGCCGTGGCCGACGGAGAGAACGTGCTGATCGGCGGCGTGATGGAACACGTCGAGACTGCGGGCGTCCACTCCGGGGACTCCGCCTGCATGATCCCGCCGCGCAGCCAGGAGATCAAGGAAGTCATGCCGCGCATCCGCGAGGTGACCGAGCAGATCGCGACAGCGCTCGATACCGTCGGCCTGCTCAACGTCCAGCTGGCAGTTCGCGACGGTACGGTGTACGTCCTGGAGGCGAACCCGCGCTCCTCCCGTACGGTGCCGTTCATTTCCAAGAGCACGGGCGTCCCGATCGCGAAGATCGCCGCGCAGGTCATGGCCGGCGTGACCCTCGAGGAACTGGACATCCAGGAGCAGATCCCCGATCAGGTCTCGATCAAGGAGGTCGTCCTGCCGTTCGACCGCCTGCCCGGCTCCGACCCGCGTCTCGGCCCGGAGATGAAATCCACCGGCGAGGTCATGGGCACTGCCGGCAGCTTCGGCAAGGCCTATCAGAAGGCACAGATGGCTGTCGGCAAGCCGATCCCCCTGGCGGGGACGGCCCTGGTCGACCTGCCGGTGCTCGGGTACGAAGAGCACTTCGAGACGGTGGATCTCGACGACTTCGAGGACACCGACGCCGTCGTCGAGGCGATCAGAAACGGCGAGATCGACCTCGTGCTCTCGCGCAACCGCGAGATCCTCGAAGCCTGCGTCGAGGAGACCGTGACCTACTTCTCGACGATCGAAAGCGGCGAGGCGGGTCTCGAAGCGATCAACAGCGCCGACGAACCGCTGAACGTCCAGGCCATCGGCGAGCGCCCCACCGACCAGCGCGAGTGGGGACGGTAGTCACGGGGATCAAACAGAAGCGCGACGACTTCGTTCTCTGAGTTCCCGTTCGGCGTCAGTTATCGTCTCCGCGACGGTCTCGAACGCCTCGACGACCGGACTGTCCGGACAGGCGTCACGAACCGGTTGCCACGTGCGCTGGGCCCGGGAGACGTCGTCGTGACGTTCGATCGTGACCGCCGGTGCGCCGATCGCCCGTTCGAGCCGGTCGGCGATCACCTCGTCGTCGGTCGATTTGTTGAGCACGGCCGAGACGACTGGCGTCTCGAGTGCCCGTGCCAGCTGGCGCGTCCGGAGCGCACTCGACAGCCCCGCACGCGTCGGGACGGTCACCAGGACGGCGGCGTCGGCACTGAACAGTTGCGAGCCGACGTCTGCACCCATGCCGGCAGGACAGTCTACGATCACCCGGCCGTACCGGCGATCGAGCGGACCGACGGCGTCGGTGATCCGTTCCAGATCGGCGGCCCGCGCCCCGGCGAGCGTCCGACCGCAGGGGAGTACGTCGACGGTTCCGATCCGCTCGACGGCATCGAGCGGGGACGCACGCCCGGCGAGCACGTCGTGGAGGTCCGGCCCCCGCCCCCAGGGGAGATCCGGCGTCGTGAGGTCACCGTCGACGACGACAGCGTCGAGTTCGCGGGCGAGATTCAACGACACCGTCGATTTGCCGACGCCGCCCTTGCCACCACACACGGCCAGGATCATGGCTCGTCGGCGAACAGTGCTGTCGGCGGTGCCCATCCCTCCAGTTTTGCGACGACCTCCTCCGGGTCGGATTCGTCGTTGTGCGCTCGCTTCGCCTCCACGAGCTCGACCGGATCGAGGCCTGGAACCTCGGGAAGCGTTGCCGGGCTCGCGAACCCAATCCCTCGCGTCCGTCCCGGCCTGATCGTCCCCGTCCAGACCCCGTCGTCCCAGTCGGGCGCGTCGACGACGCCCGTCCGCGGCGCCCAGACCGGCCCGTCGAGCCTGCTCCGAATGGTGACGCGCTGGGGCGTCCGCCGGGCGTTCGACACCCGAACCGAAACGAGGGTCACGGCGTCGCGCCTGCTGGCGTCCGACTCGATCGAGACCATACGGCTACTCGCCGCGCATTCGTATATAAATGTGGACACGGCTACTGGTGGCCGTGGTCGGTTCCGGGAGAGGGTATAAGTTTGCCGGGTCGTACAGAGGTTCCATGGCCGACACATCTCGACTCCTCGTCGCCGGCGCCGCCGAGCCAACGCTCCAGTACGCGCTCGCGGAAGCCCGCGACGCCGTCGTCGAATCCGGAACCCCGGTAGAGGTCGTCGTTCTCGTCGATCCCGACGAGAGAGCCGCCGTCGAGCGGCGACTCGGGGGGCTCGACGTCCCTCCGGGGGTGACCGTCCGGGTCGTCGACACGGCGGACGCGCTGGCTGCGATCCGGGCCCGTGCCGACGACGCCGAGCAGATTCTCGTCGATCCCGGGACGCTCGGGCCCGACGCCGTCCGCGAGGCCACAGAGACGCCGATCGAACTCGCTCCGGCGGGCCGGCAGACCCGCCACCCTCGACTTCGCCACCGCGCGACGACCCGACGGTTCGTCGGCACCTTCCTCGTCTCGTACGCGTTCTACCTCCTTCTGGGCGACCCGCTCGACCCGTTCGATCTCGTGACCGGCGCTGCGGCCGCAGGCGTCGTCGCCGCGACCCTCGCGCCCGTCGTCTTCGATACCGAGCCGACAGTCGGGCGGACCCTCCCCCGGATCGCGCGAGCGACGCTGTTCCTTCCGTACCTGCTCTACGAGATCGTTCGCGCCAACGTCGCTATCGCGGCGGTCATCCTCAGCCCGTCGCTTCCGATCGATCCCGAGACCGTTGTCTTCCAGCCGGACGTCGAGGATCGCTTCGGCCGGGCGGTGCTGGCCAACGCCATCACCCTGACCCCGGGGACGCTCACCGTCGACGCCGACGAGGAGGGGCTGCTCGTCCATTCGCTGACTGCCGAGAGCCGCGAGGGACTGGCCGGCGGGCCGCTGGAGCGAGCCGTCCGGTTCGTCTTCGAGGGGGGAGCGTCGTGACCGAGTGGCTCCTGCTCGGGGCAGCCGGGTTCGTCCTCGCGGGGCTCGGGACGCTGTACCGCGTGGTCGCCGGCCCGACCGTCCAGGATCGCGTCGTCGCCGTCAACGCGGTCGGGACGATCACCGTCGTCGTCCTCGCGCTGGTCGCTGCCGGCCTCGATGCGCCCGGCGTCCTCGACGTGGCGCTGGTCTACGCCCTGCTGAACTTCGTGCTGTCGATCGGGCTCGCGAAGTTCCTCGTCGAGCGCGGAGGTGTCCTCTGATGGCTCTCCTTCGAGGAGGTGACCGCTGATGGTCGCCCCCGCCACTGCGGTCGCCGCCGCGCTCGTCGCCGGCGGGCTGGCGTTCACCGTCGTCGCCCTCGTCGGTCTCGTCCGGTTGCCCGACCTGTACAGCCGGGCCCACGCCACCTCCAAGAGCGAGACGCTGGGGGCGCTGCTCGCGCTGGCCGGCGCAGCCGTCGTCTTCGGGGCGGGTCAGCCGACGCTGAAACTCGCGCTGCTTGCGGTGTTTGTCCTCGTGACGAGCCCCACCGCCACGCACGCCATCGTCAGGTCGGCCCACGAGCAAGGTATCGAACCCTGGACCCGGGGGGACGGAGAGTGACGCCGCTCGTTGCCGCGCTGCTAGCGTTCGTGGTCGCGGTCGCCGTCGTGACCGCACTCGCCCGCGACGTCCTCGTCGCGACCGTCGCGTTCGCGGCCTACAGCCTCGGGCTGGCAGTGCTGTGGGTCGTCTTCGACGCCCCCGACGTCGCGCTGACCGAAGCCGCAGTCGGCGCCGGCGTGGTCACCGCGCTGTTCGTCGCCGTGCTCTCCCGGACGACCCGTCCCGTTGGCGGACGGTCGTTCTCGCTGTCGGTTTCACCCACCGTAGTGATCGTGGTCGGGGCGCTGACTGCGGCACTGGTCGCGACGGTCCCGTCGCTTCCGGCAGTCGGCGACCCCGATGCACCCGCGTTCGACGGTGCCGCCGCGTACTACCTCCAGGAGACGGGCGCGTACGGGATCGACAACGCCGTGACGGCAGTGCTTGTCGTCTTCCGGGGGTTCGACACCTTCGGGGAGATCGCGGTCGTCTTCACCGCCGTCGTCGCCGTCCTGGTCGTCCGCGGGAGGGGTGACGCGTGAAACCCTACCACGAGAGCCCCGTCGTCACCCACACGGTCCGGGTAGTCGCGCCCTTCATCCTCACGTTCGGGCTGTTCACGCTGCTGCACGGCACGAAGTCGGTCGGCGGTGGGTTCCAGGGCGGCGTCATCGTCGCCAGCGTCGCCGTCCTCTTCGCGTTCGCCTTCGGCGTCTCCCAGACCGAGGCCACGCTTCCCGGCGTCCGCATCGTCGCTTTCGCCGCGCTCGGTCTGCTGTCGTTCGCCGCCGTCGCCGGGGCCGCCCTCGTGGTGGGTCGGCCGTTTCTGGATACCACGGCCTTCGGCGTCTCGCCGGTCTACCCCGTCGAGGTGATCGAGGTCGCCATCGGCGTCACCGTCGCCAGCGTCGTGACCGGGCTCTTCTTCGAACTCGCGAGGGCCGACGATGCTTGAGCGACTGCCGTATCTCGCGGCCATCGCCCTGGTCGGGATCGGCCTGGCCGTCCTCGTCGACGACGAGCACCTCGTCAAGAAGGTCCTGGGGCTGAACGTCTTCCAGACAGGTATCTTCCTGTTCTTCGTGACCGCGGCGGCACGAGAGGGCGGGAGCGCACCCAACGTCGCGAAGGCAGGCCCGTACGCCAACCCGCTGCCGCAGGTGCTCATCCTGACGGCTATCGTCGTCGGCGTCTCGGTGACTGCGGTGGCGCTGGCGTTGCTGGTCAGGATCCACGCCGAATACGGGACGCTCAGGGAAGACGCCGTCAGGGCAGCCATCGAGGAGGGTCGAGAGTGATCGACCCGGCACTCCTCGTCGCGGTACCGCTGGCCGGGAGCGCCCTCCCGGCGGTGGCGTCACGTCTGCGCCCGCGGACCGGCTGGCCGCTGGCGCTCGGCGTCTTGCTCGTCCAGAGCGTCCTCGCCGTGTGGGTTGCCGCCGCGGCGCTGGCCGGTGACCCCGTCCGGACGCAGGTCGCCGGGATTCCCGCGCCGTTCGGCATCGGTCTGCTGGTCGACGCGCTCTCCGCGCCGTTCGTCGTCCTGATCGCGCTCGCGGCTCTGGCCGTGCTCGCGTACACGCGCCGGGGCGGTCCGCGCTCGGGGGCGTTCTACAGCCTCTATCTCCTGTTGATCGGTGGGTTGACCGGTGTCTGTGTCACCACAGACGTGTTCAACCTCTACGTCTTCCTGGAGATCAGCGGACTGGCCTCTTACGGCATGGTCGCCCAGGCGGACCGCGGCGCGGCCGCGCTGGCGGCACTGAAGTACCTCCTCGTGGGCACCGTCGGCGCGTCGCTGTACCTCTTCGGGGTCGGCTACGCCTACGTGGCGACCGGGACGCTGGATATGGCCGCGCTCCGGGCCGCGCTTCCGGCCGCCAGCGATCCCCTCGCGCTCGCGGCACTGGGATTGATGGTTCTCGGACTGTCGGTGAAAGTGGCGCTGTTCCCGCTGCACACCTGGAAACCGGACGCCTACGAGGCCGCGCCGCCGGGCGTCGCGGCGCTGCTTGCTGCGCTGGCCTCGACAGTCGCGGCCTACGCTCTCGGGCGACTCCTGCTCGCGGTGTTCCCCGGCGTCGCCGAGGCCGTCGTCGACGCCGCGCTCCTGGGGCTGGCCGCCGCCAGCATCGTCGCCGGGAGTCTGCTGGCGTACCGCTCCGAGTCGGTCGCCCGTCTGCTCGCGTACTCTTCGCTCGCGCAGTTCGGCATCGTCGTCGTCGGGTTCGTCGTCGCCACGCCGACCGCCATTGCCGGTAGCGTCGTCCACCTGATCGGCCACGCCGTGATGAAAGCTGGGAGTTTCCTCGTCGTCGGTCTGCTCGCGCGGACGCACGACGTTCGGACCGTGGCGGAGTACGCCGGGCTGGCCCGTCGTTCCCCGTATGTCTCGGCCGGCTTTGCCGTCCTCGCGCTCGGGTTGATCGGCATCCCGCCGACCGTCGGCTTCGCCGGGAAGTTCTACATCGCGCTGGGCGCGATCGAGGCCGGTTCGTGGACCGCCGCCGCGCTCGTGCTGGCGAGCACGCTGTTCGGGCTTGTCTATCTCGGCCGGGTCCTCGAACGGATGTACGTCGGGGAGGGTGACACCCATGCCGGGCCCACTGGAGCGGCCTCACCTGGGATGTACGCCGCTGTCGCCGTCGCCGTGCTCGCGACGCTCGCGCTGGGCGGCGTCGGCCCCCTCGTCGAAGGGTGGCTCGCGCCGGTACTGGACGGGCTGGATGCCGGCCTCGCAATGGGGGTGGTCCCGTGAGTCTCCTGCCGGTTGCGGTGGTCGTCGCGCCCGCCGCCGCGGTCCTGGCGATTCTGTACTTCCGGGATCGCCCGAACGTCCGGGAGGCCTGGACGTTCGCCGCGGCGCTGGCGACGCTCGGGGCCACCGGGTGGCTCGCGAGGGTGGTCCTCGCAGGCGCTCGCCCGGAAGCCGTCGCCGGGACCTACGTCGCCGACGTCGAACTGTCGCTGCGGGCCGACCCGATGGGAGCGATGTTCGCGCTGCTGGCGGCGACGCTGTGGCTCGTGACCTCGGTCTACAGCGTCGGATACATGCGCGGCCACGACGAGGTTTCCCAGGGGCGGTACTTCGCCGCGTTCGCGGCCTCTATCGCGGCGACGATGGGCGTTGCCCTGGCCGCGAACCTCCTGACGCTGTTCGTCTGCTACGAGCTACTGACTGTCGCGACCTACCCGCTGGTCGTCCACAGCGAGAGCGACGAGGCGCGAGCGGCCGGCCGGACGTACCTCCTCTACACGCTGGGCGGCGGCGTCGCGTTGCTGGCGGGCCTGTCGCTGGTGTACGTCGCCGCGGGCACGCTCTCGTTCGTCCCGGGCGGCGTCGGTGGCCTCGCGGCCGACCCGCTGCTCGCACGGGCGGCGTTCGGTCTTCTGGTCGCCGGGTTCGGCGTCAAGACGGCACTGGTGCCGCTGCACACCTGGCTCCCGGCCGCGATGGTCGCACCGACGCCCGTCTCCGGGCTGTTGCACGCCGTCGCGGTCGTCAAGAGCGGCGCGTTCGGGCTGGGCCGGGTGGTCACCCACGTCTACGGCCCGGAGACGGTGGCGGATCTGGGGTTGAGCCTGCCGCTGTCGACGCTCGCGGCGGTGACGATGCTGTACGCCGGCGTGGTCGCGCTCAGGCAGACGCGGATCAAGCGCGCGCTGGCGTACTCGACGGTGAGTCAACTGGCCTACATCGCGCTCGGGTTCGGCCTGGCCGAGCGGACGGCCGTCTTCGGGGCGCTGTTGCACGTCCCCGCCCACGCCTTCATGAAGATCTCCCTCTTTTTCGTCGCCGGCCTGCTGTACGTCGAGAGCGGCGTCACGGACGTCGACGACATGGACGGGCTCGGGCGCCGGCACCCGGTCGCGATGGCCGCTTTCGCCGTCACCGCTGCCGGACTGGCGGGCTTCCCGCTGGTCGCCGGGTTCGTCAGCAAGTGGTACCTCCTCGTCGGAAGCCTCCGCGCCGACGCGATCGGCTTCGCGGCCGCGCTGCTGGCCGCCGGCGTGCTGAAACTGCTGCTGTTCTGGCCGATGATCCGGGCCGCGTTCTTCCGGGGTGACCCGCTCGCTTCGGGGCCAGCGCGTGACGAGGCCGGACGCACTGCGGCGGACGGCGGCGCGCCTGACGGCGAATCGTCGGCGTCGACCGCGGGATCGTCTCTCTCTGACCGTGCAGGCGCACGCGCCTGGGAGGCTCCGTCGCGGGTCTGGCGGGAGAGCGCACCGGCACTGCTCGTCCCGGTGGTCGCCGTCGCGCTCGGCGCGATCGTGCTGGGGCTCGTTCCGGATCGACTCCCGCTGTTCGACCTCGCCACCGAGGCCGTCGCGGAGGTGTTCGGATGATCGTCCCGCCAGCGGTCTTCCTGCTCGTTGCGGCCGCCGTCACAGCCGTCGTCCCCCGACGGATCGGCCACGCTGCCGGCGTCCTGGCCGCACTGGGTGCACTCGTCGTCGCGCTGACGACGCCGCTGGGGACCGTCACCGACGCGACGCTGTTCGGCTTCCCGGCTCGCCCGGTCGCAGTCGACGGATTCGCTCGCGTCGTCGGTGGAGTGCTCGCGTTCATCGCCGCGGCGAACACCGTCTACGCCTACGGGAGCGGTGCCGACCGCCAGGAGACGGCGATCGCACTGGCGTATGCGGGTGCGAGCCTCGGGGCTGTCTTCGCCGGTGACTGGCTGACGCTGGTCGTCTGCTGGGAGCTGATGGCTGTCGCCGCGACCGTTCTCGTCTGGCGCTCGACGGCGGGCCGGGCGGGCTATCGCTACGCGGTCTACCACCAGATCGGCGGTGCGTTGCTCATCGCGGGGGTCGTCGCTCACTACGCCGCGACCGGATCCTTCGTCTACGCTGCGGGAATCGCGACCGGACTCCCCCGCGTCCTGGCCACAGCGGGCGTGCTCGTCAACGTCGGCATGCTCGGCGTCCACGTCTGGATCGTCGACACCTACCCCCGGCCCAGCGTCACTACGTCGGTCGTCCTCTGTGGCTTCACGACGAAGGTCGGCGTCTACACGCTCGTCCGCGTCGTCCCCGGCCGAAACGTCCTGCTTGCGTACGCTGGCGGCACGATGCTGCTGTTTGGCGTGACGATGGCCATCCTCCAGACGGACTTCCGTCGGCTGCTGTCGTACCACATCGTCTCGCAGGTCGGTTACATGGTCGCGGGCGTCGGCGTCGCCTCCGGGCTGGGTTACGGTGGCGCGATGGCCCACCTGGCGAACAACGTCCTCTACAAGACGTTGCTGTTCATGATCGCCGGCGTCGTCCTCATCGAGACCGGCACGGAGAACCTCAAGCGACTCGGCGGCCTCGGCCGGGCGATGCCGGCGACTGCAGCGGCGTTCGCAGTGGCCGCGCTGGCGATCTCGGGCATCCCGGGCTTCTCGGGCTTTGTCAGCAAGGGGATGGTCGTCGATAGCGTCGACGCGGCCGGGCTGGACGCGCTGTGGTGGATGCTTCTCGTCGGCGGTGTAGGCACCGTGATCTCCTTCGCCAAGATCGCTTACTACGCGTTCGTCAGGGCCGACCAGTACGGTCACGACCCCGGCCGCGCCACGCCCGCACAGATCACCGCGATGGGCGGAATTGCCGCGGTCGTCGTCGGGTTCGGACTCTTTCCGGATCTCCTGCTGGACCTGCTCCCGGCCGGTAGGGACGCCGCCAAGGTCTTCGCCGCCTCGCAGTTCGAGAAGGCACTGGGGATCGCCGCGGTCGGGCTGGTCGCGTTCGCCGTTCTCCGGCGCCCGCTCAAGCGGATCACAGCCGTCCCGGATCTCGATAGCGTCTACCATCCGGCAGGTGCGGTGCTCCGGGACAGTGTCGTCCGGGCGGCCACCGGCGTCGCAGACACTCTCGGTCGAAGTCGCCGGTCGACTGGAGTCGCGATCTACCGGGCGGCCAGTGTCGACGTGGGCCGACCCGCGTCGATCGGACGGAGCGTCCTGCTGTTGACGCTCGTCGCCGCGCTGGTCGTCGTGTTCTTGCTGAGTTGACTGACCCTCCAGATTTTTACCCGACGGCGGCGTTGTATGGGTATGGCCGCACCGAACTACGACGCGCTGGTCGAGTGGCTGGAGACGAACTTTGGGGATGACCTCCGGTGGGTCGCCTCGTTCAACCACCGGACGTTCTCCTACAAGGTGAAGTACATCCGCGAGGATCTCAAAACCGAGATCTCCGGTCTGGAACTCGAGACGATCATCCACCGCTCGATGGCGGTGTTGAGCCGTGATCACGTCGAGGACGTCTACTTCCACCTGGGCGACGCCGAGGCGTTGCTGGTCAAACACGAGAAAGCGATGGCCGTTCACCTCTATCTCACCGACGAGACGGGCGTGGTTATCAAGCTCGCCGAGGGCGCGGAGATCTCGGTCCCGGGGTTCTTCGAGGACTGCCGCGATCGTCTGGACATCTGATACGGATTATCGTACGGCTGTTCCCGAGGGGCCGATCGCGCCGGCAGAGGTACAGGGCTACTACTACGACGCGCTCGTCCGGGCGGCAGATCTCCATGCGGAGTTCGGCGAGGAGACCGAAGCGGAGTCGCTTCGCGAGCGGGCCCGCGATCTCAAGCGTTCCTTCGACGAGCAGTTCTGGTTACCGGAGCGGGAGTTCTACGCCGTCGCGCTCGACGGCGGCAACGAGCCCGTCGACTGCGTCGCCACGAACCCCGGGCAGTGTCTCTGGAGCGGGGTCGTCCCCGAGGACCGCGCGGACGCCGTCGTCGACAGACTGGTCGCTGACGACATGTTCTCGGGGTGGGGAATCCGGACGATCTCCGCCGACCACGACGCGTACAACCCGCAGAGTTACCATCTCGGGAGCGTCTGGCCACACGACAACTCGCTGATCGTCCTGGGTATGCTCAACTATGACCGGCCCGGCGCTGCTGAACGCGTCGCTGAGGGGCTCTTCGAGGCCGCTGACGCCCGCGGGAACCGGAGGGTTCCCGAACTGTTCGCCGGGTTCGAGCGCGACCGGACGGCCGTCCCGATCGAGTACGGCGTGGCCTGCGAACCACAGGCCTGGGCTGCTGGCGCCCTGCTGGTCTGTCACGCCGCGCTCCAGTCCCGCCAGGACAACGGGAGACACGAAGTCTCCCAGCGGACCGCCTGACTCTCCCTCTCTCGGCGACACCAGGGCTGCAATTCGACTCGAGAACGCCTCGACCGCGCCGTCGAGACTGACCGCTTCCCGTCTCCGATATGGCTGTCATCCGATGTCGTTTCCGCCTTGACGGCGTCTCGTCCTGTATGAACGCAGGCTCGTCCGCGATTTCCACGCGGAACAGACCGGTGAGACACGCATGAGCGGGAAAGACAAGTACTACAACTACTCCTCCCGGGCTGTTATGACTACTAACTCAGCTTTGCACGTTAGCGTCAGCTGTTGAATGAACGAACAGGTGATCGATTTCTTCCATCAGGTCATCGACGCCACGATCATTATTGTCCCGAA
>NZ_JAOPKC010000014.1:0-68016 GCF_025517535.1 Halapricum hydrolyticum | reverse complement strand
TCTTGGAGGGTAGCTGCTTCTAAGCTCACCTCCCGGCTGTCTAGGGCTTGAGACCACCTTCAGAGGATTACACTTAATCCACACTTGGGGACCTTAACCTGACGCTGGGTTGTTCCCCTTTTGGTATACAGGCTTACCCCGCATACCGGAACCTCCACGTCCACAACGTCCGTAAGTTCGGAGTTTGACAGCCGAGCCGACCTCTCTCGAGGGCGGACACGGCAATCGGTCGCTCTACCTCACGGACTATCTCGGTGGAGATCATGCTTCGACATGTTTCGGTTGGAACCAGCTGTTGCCGAACTCGATGGGCCTTTCACCCCTACTCCTAGATCACGCGAGGGTATTGTAGGACACCAACGCTAGCGGGCCTCCACGTATCTTTCGATACGCTTCACCCTGTCCAGGAGTAAATCGTCCGGATTCGGGTCGTATCCACGGGACTCCCCGCCCTTGAAGACGGCGGCCCTGGGGCGCGTGGACGAAGTCCACGACTCTGCGGCCATGTTGGTTTCCCTGCGCTTCCCCGGATACTCCGGTTAAGCTCGCCTCGTAGATACACTCCCTGGCTCGTTTTTCAAAACGTACGACGGAACACCGGCTTCCCGTGAGTCTTACTGCGGGTTCGCACCCGGCTCATTCGTCACGGGACCTTGTATGCCCCGTCGCTCCATCGCCGCTCGATTTCAGGCCCTATTGCACCTCCCTTCTGAGGGTGCTTTTCAGCGTTCGCTCACGCTACTTGTTCGCTATCGGTCTCGAGTCGTATTTAGTCTTGGCAGACGATGCCTGCCAAATTCACGAGGGATTTCCAACCCCCGCTACTCAGGAACTGACGCACGTCTTACCGGTCTGTTCTACGGGGTTGTCACCCTGTATCACGCTCCGTTCCAGGAGACTTCGAACAGACGGTCAGACGATGAGAGTCAGCCCAAAACACCACATATCCCGAAGGATTCGGTTTGGACTGTATCGCGTTCACTCGCGGTTACTGACGATATCGCATTCGCTTTCTCTTCCTGCCGGTACTAAGATGTTTCAGTTCCCGGCGTTCCCCATTGCGCGAAGCAATTGCGGTGAGGAGTTCCTATTAGGAGATCCTGAGTTCTTCGCCTCCGTGCGGCTCCCTCAGGCTTATCGCAGCTTGGCACGTCCTTCGTCGGCGCTCGAGCCGAGCCATTCACCGAACGGCACAGTAGCCATTCGATACGAAGCTGGGCGAGGCCCAGCTCCGGATAGTCGGACACACGTTCCACGATGAAACGGGTCCAGTTGACGTCTGGATTGCACGTACACGCGGTGTCATATACACGCCCGAGGTGGGTGGTGCGTGCATCAACCCTTCCCAGCCGCGCTTGCCGCGGGCTGGTGCATCGGTCGGTGCGGGCGACGATCGCCCGCGGGAGTGACCGACCCGGAATCGAACCGGGGCTACCACGCGAGGTGGTGCTCTACCACTGAGCTATCGGTCTCCCTCTCGCGAGGGGTGCGAGCCTCGACAGTCCGGTGGACGACACAGTGGTCGTCTGTCACCAGTACCTGCCGCCGAAGGCGACAGGGCTTGTGGGCTAGGGCGACGCCCCAGTCCCGATCGTTAGGAGGTGATCCAGCCGCAGATTCCCCTACGGCTACCTTGTTACGACTTAAGCCCCCTTGCGAAGCCCAGATTTGACCTGGGGATCCAGGCCTCATCCGGACCTCACTCGGGTGCTTTGACGGGCGGTGTGTGCAAGGAGCAGGGACGTATTCACCGCGCGCTTCTGACACGCGATTACTACCGAATCCAGCTTCATGAGGGCGAGTTTCAGCCCTCAATCCGAACTACGACCGGGTTTAGGGGATTAGCGCCCCCTTTCGGGGTTGCGACCCGTTGTCCCGGCCATTGTAGCCCGCGTGTTGCCCAGCACATTCGGGGCATGCTGACCTACCGTTGCCCGCTCCTTCCTCCACGTTAGCCGTGGCGGTCTTCGTAATGTACCCAGCCACCCGATGGGTGCTGCTGGCAATTACGAACACGGGTCTCGCTCGTTGCCTGACTTAACAGGATGCCTCACGGTACGAGCTGACGGCGGCCATGCACCTCCTCTCTGCAACTCGGGCAAGCGCATCAAACTGGCCGTCACGATTGCAGTCGGTGCTGGTGAGATGTCCGGCGTTGAGTCCAATTAAACCGCAGGCTCCTCCGGTTGTAGTGCTCCCCCGCCAATTCCTTTAAGTTTCATCCTTGCGGACGTACTTCCCAGGCGGTCCGCTTACGTCTTCACTGCGGCATAGCACAGGCTCGGAGCCTGTGCCATACCTAGCGGACATCGTTTACAGCTGGGACTACCCGGGTATCTAATCCGGTTCGAGACCCCAGCTTTCGTTCCTCACTGTCGGATCCGTGCTCCCGAGGTGCTTTCGCCATCGGTAGTCCGTCCAGGATTACGGGATTTCACTCCTACCCCGGACGTACTCCTCGGGTCTCCCGGTCCCAAGCCACGCAGTTTCCGCCGGACGCCGACGTGTTAGGCACGTCGATTTCCCGACAGACTTGCATGGCCAGCTACGAACGCTTTAGGCCCAATAAGATCGGCCATCACTCGAACTGCCGGTATTACCGCGGCGGCTGGCACCGGTCTTGCCCAGTTCTTATTCACGCACCACCTTACGGTACGCAAAAGCGAGGACTATATGCCCTCGCACTCGGAGTCCCCCTATCGCACTGTCGTGCAGTGTAAAGGTTTCGCGCCTGCTGCGCCCCGTAGGGCCCGGTATCTTGTCTCAGATACCGTCTCCGGGCACTCGCTCTCACGACCCGTACCGATTATCGGCACGGTGGGCCGTTACCCCACCGTCTACCTAATCGGCCGCAGCCACATCCTACAGCACCGTAGTGTTTCTGACTCTCGCCACTCCAGGCTGAGAGCCGTATCCGGAATTAGCCTCAGTTTCCCGAGGTTGTTCCAGTCTGTAGGGCAGTTTGGCCACGTGTTACTGAGCTATCTGCCACGGGTCTAAACCCGTGCGACTAGCATGGCTAAATCGGACTCCGATAGCAATGGCCTCCGGCAGGATCAACCGGAATGGTCCCCTGAACAATCAGGGGCTGGCGGAGACACGCTATGTCTCTGTCCGTCAGTTGGTGATAGATCGACGAGATATTCGACGATACATCACCGAACTGTCAAGGCTCACATCAGAATCCATCTGTACGGTGTGACCCGCAGGTGTGGTTTCCTCATCTCTCGCTGATCGCCACAGCGGTACTGTGGCGATCCGGAGTGTTGCAGAGCAACACCCCTGTCACATCGTCATCATCGACGGGAGAAAACCCGTCTAGAGTCTCGGTGGCGTGGCGACCGAGGCCGCCGTCCGCCACCTGCCGTGTGCATTCCATCCGAAGGGAGGGGTATACAAAAACCCGTCGAAGGGGATGGCCGTGTGCGAAGCGAGACCACGACTCTGTGAAATAACCATCATCTGCAATTTATAGTATTGTATCTGACTTTTTCTGCTCTATGAGTACAGAGAGGCCCGGTCACCCGGTCTGCGCTCAGTTTGAAAGGCGTCTACAGTGCTCCGAAACCACTAACCCCGTTACCCGCCTTTCACCGTCTAATGGACTGGACGGAGAAGTACCGCCCGACGACGCTTGCGGAGGTCCGGGGTAACGACAAAGCCCGAGACGCTCTCGAGGAGTGGGCCGAAACCTGGGACGACCATCGCGAAGCGGTCGTTCTGCACGGCTCTCCGGGGGTCGGGAAGACGTCTGCCGCGCACGCGCTGGCCAGCGACAAGGGCTGGCCGACGATCGAACTCAACGCCAGCGACGCGCGCACGAAGGACGTCATCGAACGCGTCGCCGGCGAGGCTGCCAGATCCGGCACGCTCTCACAGGGCGGGTCGGGTCGCCGGCTGGTCATCATGGACGAGGCCGACAACATTCACGGCAACGCCGACCGCGGCGGCACCCGGGCAGTCACCTCCCTCGTCAAGGAGGCCGACCAGCCAGTCATCCTCATTGCCAACGACTTCTACGAGATGTCCAAGGGTCTGCGCAACGCCTGCCGAGAGATCGAGTTCCGCGAGGTGAGCACGCGTTCGATCGTGCCCGTACTCAGAGACATCTGCCGCAAGGAGGACATCGAGTTCGAGGACGATGCCCTCCAGCAGATCGCCGAGATGAACAGCGGCGACCTCCGCGGAGCGATCAAGGATCTGCAGGCGCTGACGGAGGGTCGCGATTCGATCGCGGCCGAAGACGTAATCACCGGCAAGCGCGATACCACACAGGGGATCTTCGAGTACCTCGACGTGGTGATCAAAGAGGGGGACGCCGAAACCGCACTCAAATCGTCCTACGACGTCGACGAGACGCCGGACGATCTGATCAACTGGATCGCGGACAACGTCCCGAAGGACTTCGAAGGCACGGAACTGGCTCGCGCTTACGACGCGCTCGCGCGTGCAGACCAGTGGCTGGGACGGGTGCGCGCGACCCAGAACTACAGCTTCTGGAAGTACGCCGGCGACAACATGACTGCGGGCGTCGCGGCCGCACGCGGTGGACAGAAAGGCGGCTGGACGCGCTACGGTCCGCCTTCGTACTGGTCGAAACTCGGTCGCACGAAGGGGACCCGGAAGACCCGCGATTACATCGCTCGCCAGATCGCGACCCGGAATGGGACCAGTATCTCGACGGCCCGCCGGGAGATCATGCCGTTTCTGGCGACAATGACCCACCACTGCAAGAACCGCGAGTTGACCATCGCGATGGCCGCCGCCTACGATCTCGACGCCAGTCACGTCTCGTTTATCACCGGCAGTGGCGAGGATACGAACAAGGTCCAGTCGATCGTCGAGGACGCCCAGCAACTCCGTGACGACGAGACGGCCGAAGCCAGCGGCGACGCGTTCGCCAGCCGCAGTGATACAGACGCTGCTGAGGACGTCAGTGATGACCGACCGGACGAGACAGACGGTCAACAGTCGATCGCTGCCGACTCGGCTGACCAGCGGACCGAGTCGGAACGGGACGGGGAGACCGACAACGACGATCAGCAGACGGAAGGGGACGCGGACGACGGACAGACTGGGCTGTCCGATTTCATGTAGTTCCCACGAACAGTCCGTCCCGAGACAGACTCACGAACAGTCCGTCCCGGGAGTTTCGACGCCACTAATTTCGAATCTCGCACCACCCGAATCACTGTCAGTGACCGAGATGTCCCAGCCATGGGCTTCGACGAGTGTCGAGACGATATACAGGCCATAGCCCGCGTCGCTGTCAGCGTACTCGAGATCGAACAGCCGCTTTCGTCGCTCGTCGGGGATGCCGATTCCGTTGTCCGCGACGTAAAACGCCGACTCTGTCACGCGGACGTCGACTGTGAGCGTTCCGGCAGCCGTTTCTGACCCGTCCGGCAGGCAATCGCTCGTGTAGGAATTAGCGTTCCGAGCGGAGCATATCACCTCAGAACCGACGAGTGGATTCACTTTCCCGGGAGCAATTTCCGGACTGCTATGTCATCCCATCAAACTGAACAATGGCGCGTTCCTTACTCTCCCGTGAGGGGAAAAGGCCACTCCCGGACGTCGTCCCGGACTGTATGCCGGCCGCTACAGTTTTACCCCTGGAACGTGATACATCATACATGGATCAAAACGTTGGTTCGGCCGATCGGCTCGTACGCATCGTCCTGGGAATCGCCCTCCTCGCCGTCGCTATCGCCCTGTTCGCCGGGATCGGCGGCGTGTCGGGCACTGTCGGGACGGTCGTTGGCCCGGTCGTGCTCGCGCTGATCGGTGCGGTACTGGTCGTCACCGGCTACCTGCAGACCTGCCCCGCCTACCAGCTCATCGGATTCCGAACGCTCGGCCGCTGATCGCGGCGGCTATCACTCGATACAACGGCAGAACGGCTACCGATCGGGGTATTCCGACGACGCTAGTCGTCGGCGGAGACGGTTTCCCAGTCGTGGTCGCCGTGAGCGCCCTCGCGGTCTTTCGCGCCAGGGGCGACCCGGATAAACTCCGCCCGTTCGCGCGCTTGCTCGATCGTGTGACCACCGACGTAAGAGAGACCCGACCGTATTCCAGCAGCAAACTCCCCGGCGACGTCGACCAGCTGGCCTTTGTACTCGGTTAACGCTTCGACGCCTTCGTCGGCGTCGGGTGCGGCTGCGTCAGTCTCTTTGTCGGATCGCTTCTCGTTGGCGGCGGTCGTCGCCATCCCACGGGAGCGCTTGTACCGCGTCCCGTCGACCTCGACGATTTCGGTCGGCGCTTCCTCGGTACCGGCGAAGAGACTGCCCATCATCACCGTGTCGGCACCGGCCATCAGGGCTTTCACCGCGTCGCCGGACGTGCGGATTCCACCGTCGGCGATGATCGAGACGTCGAGGGACGCAGCAGCGTCGGAACAGTCGTCGACAGCTGTCAACTGCGGGACGCCAGCCCCGGCGACTCGACGGGTCGTGCAGTGGCTGCCCGGTCCGATCCCGACCTTGACGGCGTCGGCACCGGCTTCAGCCAGATCGCGAACGCCCTGTTTCGTCGCCACGTTCCCCGCGACGATCTCGGCGTCGGGGAACACGTCCCGCAGTTCCGAGACCGCTTCGAGCGTCCGCTCGAGGTGCCCGTGTGCGACGTCGACCATC
Source organism: Halapricum hydrolyticum (assembly GCF_025517535.1). Lineage (NCBI taxonomy): Archaea > Methanobacteriati > Methanobacteriota > Halobacteria > Halobacteriales > Haloarculaceae > Halapricum > Halapricum hydrolyticum. The sequence continues at coordinate 61,375 of NZ_JAOPKC010000014.1, read as the reverse complement.
ACCAGCGACGCACCGGCGTCGAGAACGGCTTCAGCGCGGGAGACCGTGTCTTCGGCGATCCCGACGGCCGCGCCGCAGCGTTCGCCGGCGTCGGCGACCCGTTCGACGGCCTCGACCTGCTCGTCGACCCTCATGAAGCGGTGAATCGTCCCGAAACCGCCAGCGCGGGACAGTGCGATCGCCGTCTCGGCTTCGGTGACGGTGTCCATCGGTGCCGACAGCAGCGGCGTCTCCAGTTCGATGCTAGGCGTGAGTTGCGTCGAGAGATCGACGTTGCTACGACTATCGACCGGCGATCGCTGCGGGACGAGCAGCGCGTCGCCATACGAGAGTCCAGTGCGAATGTTGTCCATGCCGCCACAGGCATAGTTGATTGCGTCGGATAACGCTACCGATCTCGCTGTCTCGAGTAGGTCTTCTCGAAGCGGCTCGCGGGCAAGAGAAACTCCTCGACGTCCGGCATGTGCTTGACGTTGTAGACGACTTTTGCGTCGTCGGTGATCGGCGCGGACAGACACGACAGCCGGATCCCCCGGCGGATCAACTTCTCGGGGAGGATGTGGCCGACGGGCGGGGGCATCTCCCCGTCGACGATCGCGACGGCGCAGTTCGTGCAGGCCCCTCCTCGACAGGCGAACGGCCAGGCGAACCCGCTGTCTTCGGCAGCTTCCAGGAGTGTCTCGCCCGGATTGACCGAGAACTGTCCGTGTGCTTCGGGGTCCAGATCGGCACGACGGGCGCGCTCGAACAGATCCTCGTCGCCGATCGACCAGCCGTGGTCGTCGAGCACCTCGTAATCGAGGTACTCGACAGTGACCGTTTCCGGAGGACTGGTCGGCGTGCGCGACGTCCTTCCCGTCTGTCTGGGCTCGCGTGCGTCCGGTGACGCGGTACTCTCCCACTCGGGGACTTCGCCGGAGCGGAGTTGCTCGTAGGCATCTTTGACGGCCTGAAACTGTTCGGCACTGCCACCCTGGTCCGGATGGGTCTCTTTGACTCGCTGTCGGTACGCCTCGAGCAGTTCCGCCTCGTCTGCGTCCGGGTCGACCCCGAGCACCTCGTACGGCGAGGTCACAGAACCGATACGGGCCAACCGGGTAAAACCACTCGGCAGGTCGCAAGAACTGCTGATTGTGCTGACTGGGTGCTTTCCGATCTAGGCGGATCGATCAGGCGTCTCCCGTCTGCCCGTTCGCGCCACTGTCGAGATCCGCACCACACAGCGAGCACTCTTTCCCCTCCTGCACCTCGAACCCACAGTTCGGACACCGCGTTCGGGCCACGCTCATACCCGACGGTAACACAGCTATCTGTATAAGACACGCCAATCGTTCGGACTGTTCACGGCGTTTTCACGCAACGTAAACGACACCGTCGCAAGCGACAATCGGAAATTGAGCCGACGTTATCGGTTTCTACGATTTGGGGACGGCGACGGTTGTCGTGACGATTTTCACGTATGGTCGTGTACAGCCGGCGGTATGACCTCACCGGCGTTCCCGACGAAGCGGTGTGCTTTTGCCCGGCCCGGGCGCTCACTCTGACATGAGCGAGGACGATCGCGAGGAACTCACGTACGCGCAAGCCGGGGTGGACATCGACGCCAGCGAGGCAGCGACCGAGGCGCTCATCGGTGCGGCCGGGGAGTTCGAAGGTGACTACGCCGGACTTGTCGACATCGGCGAGCAGTACCTGGCACTGGCAACCGACGGCGTCGGGACGAAACTCCTGGTCGCGGAAGCCGTCGACGACTACTCCACGGTCGGCATCGATTGCATGGCGATGAACGCGAACGACCTGATCGCGACGGGGGTCGAGCCGGTCGCGTTCGTCGATTATCTGGCCGTCGAGACGCCCGACGAGGAGACGAGCGAGGAGATCGGAGCGGGGCTTCGCGAGGGGGCAAAGCGTGCGGGCGTCGCGCTGGTCGGCGGCGAGACTGCAGTCATGCCGGACGTGATCAGGGGCCTGGACATCGCCGGGACCTGTGCCGGGCTCGCGCCGAAAGACGCCGTCTTCCCCGGTGAGGCCGAACCGGGCGATGCGATCGTCGGCTGGCCTTCCTCGGGGATCCACTCCAACGGGTTGACGCTGGCCCGCGAGGCCGTCACGCGCGAGCACGACTACGCTGATCCGTTCCCGCCCGAACCCGACCGCACCATCGCCGAGGAACTGCTCACCCCCACGCGCATCTACAGCGAAGTGCTCGATCCGTTGCGCGAACACGACGCCAACGCTGCCGCACACGTGACTGGCGGCGGCTGGATGAACCTCACCCGGATGGGATCGTACCGCTACGAGATCGACGATCCCTTCCAGCCCCAGCCGGTCTTCGAGTTCGTCCAGGCGGAGGGTAACGTCGACGACGAGGAGATGTACCGGACGTTCAACATGGGGACTGGGTTCGTCGCCGCGCTCGGTCGAGACGACGCCGAAGCGATCGTCGCCGAGAGCGAGGACGCACGGATCATCGGCCGCGTCGAAGACGGCGAGGAACGCGTCGCGATTCGCGGACTCGAACTGGATTAAACGACGCTAGAGGCTTATGCGGCTGGATCTCGTAGGCGTCCGTGGAGCCGAAACGGCTCCGTAGTGTCACACGCGCGGGAGTACCACTCCCGCATTCCCCTTTGCAGACGCCGAATTCTTCTTGCAGATCCTGTGTTCATCGCCCGGTAGACGCTGGTCGAAACAAAGTTATATGGCCGCGTCTCCTACCCGCAGACGAGTGACGGAGACACGCACCAACGCCGAAACCGCGGTCATCGCAAAGCGGGTCGATTCGGGGAGTGCCGACACCGCTGAAATCCGAGATCTGGCCCGTGCGGCGGGCTACGAGGTCGTGGACGAACTGACGCAGACCCGAACGGAAGACCCTGCCTTCCACATCGGGAAAGGCAAAGCCGAGCGGCTGGCGGAGGTCGTCGCGCGGACCGGGGCCTCGGTCGTGATCTTCGACAACCAGCTCGGGCCCTACCAGACCTACAATCTCGGCAACGAACTTCCCGAGGGCGTCCGGATCCTGGATCGGTTCCGGCTCATCCTGGAGATCTTCGGCCAGCGGGCACAGACTCGCAAGGCGCAACTGCAGGTCGAACTCGCCGAGTTGCGCTACGAACTCCCGCGTGCGGAGGCCAAGGCCAGCCTCGCCAAGCGCGACGAGCGGCCCGGGTTCATGGGGCTCGGCGAGTACGACGAGAGCCGCGAGCAGGACATCAAAAACCAGATCGCCAACATCCGCGAGGAACTGGAGACGATCGAGGAGACCGAACAGCACCGTCGCGAGCAGCGCCGCGAGTCGGGGTTCGATCTGGTGGCGCTGGCCGGCTACACTAACGCCGGCAAGTCGACGCTGTTGCGCCGGCTCGCTGACGATCTGGGCGTCGAGGACAACGAGGACCTCCATCCGGATCTGGACACGACCGCCGAAAGCGAGGATCGCCTGTTCACGACGCTCGGCACGACGACTCGCAAGGCCGAGCTCGACCGACGGGACGTGCTGGTGACCGACACCGTCGGGTTCATCTCGGATCTCCCCCACTGGCTGGTCGAGTCGTTCAAGTCGACGCTGGATTCGGTCTACCGGGCCGACCTCGTGTTGCTCGTCATCGACGTGAGCGAGCCCGTCGAGGAGATTCGCGAGAAACTGGTCACAAGCCACGACACCCTCTACGAGCGCAACGAGGCGCCGATCCTCACCGTGTTGAACAAGATCGACGCCGTCGACGAAGCCGAGTTGCAACGAAAGCGCGAGGCGCTGTCGGCACTCGCGCCGAATCCAGTGGCTGTCAGCGCCAAAGAGGGCCAGAACATCGAGACGCTCCGGGAACGGATCGACGACGCGCTGCCGGCGTTACAGCGCGAGCGCCTCGTGCTCCCGATGACCGATGACGCGATGAGCCTGGTATCCTGGATTCACGACCACGCGCACGTCGAGGGCGTCGAATACGGCGAACAGATCGTGATCGAGTTCGAGGGTCGCCCCGAAATCGTCGAGCAGACGCGCGCGAAGGCCGGTCAACTCGAAGCCTCACCCGAACCGACGTGAGCGACGCATCACTTCGGACGAGGGGTCAGATTTTTAGTGGTACCGGGGCGAGGAACGTGGTATGCGGGACGTACTTGCTGACTGGCAGCCAGTCATCGACGAGGCGATCGCCGAGGTACTCCCACGGGACATCGACGAGCAGTATCTGACGGACTTTTTCGGCGCGCCGACGTACGCCTACGATCCGGACGCGATCCAGCAGGCGCTTTCGGATCCGATCTGGGATCTCCTGGATCGCGGCGGAAAGCGGTGGCGGGCCGTCCTGGCGGTGCAACTGTTCGATGGGTTCGGTGCGGATCCGATGGACTATCTGCGCTACGCGATCATCCCCGAGATCCTGCACAACGGGACGATCATCGTCGACGACGTCGAGGACGGGGCGAGCAAACGCCGCGGCGAACCCGCCCTGCATCTGGAATACGGTGTCGACGTCGCGTTGAACGCAGGTAATGCGATGTATTTCCTGCCGCTGAAGATCATCACCCGGAACTCCGGGGATATCGATGCAGAGACTCGCCTGGAGATATACGAGATGTTGATGTACGAGCTGAACCGGACGCACCTCGGCCAGGGGATGGACATCTGGTGGCACAACGAGAAGGGGATCCGGGCCAGCGAGTCGGAATACTGCGAAATGAGCGCGTGCAAGACGGGCTGTATCGGCCGGATCGTCGCCCGACTGCCCGCCATCATTACCGGCCAGTCCGCGGAGACCGAACGACGCGTCGCCGAATACGCCGAGCAGATGAGTATCGCGTTCCAGATCGGCGACGACATCCTTGACGTCGAACACACGCTCGACCAGGCCGGCGAGTTCGGCAAGGAGTTCGGCAACGACATCCGCGAGGGGAAAAAGACCCTGATGGCGATTCACGCTGCCGAACACGCGCCGCCGGAAGACGTGGCCCGCCTCGAAGAGATCCTCTGGGCCGAGGAGAACACCGACGGAGAGATCATGGAAGCTATCGAGATCTACCAGTCGGCCGGGAGCATCGAATACGCTCGCGAGCGTGCGGAAGAACTGGCCCAACGGGCCAGAGAGAGCCTCCCCGAGGCGGAACTCGATCCGGGGATCGCCGAGCGACTGTCGACGTTCACGCGGTTCGTCATCGAGCGCGAACAGTGATAGCGATTATCGTAGCCGGTCGGAGGCGGCTCATCTCCGACCGGATTCTGGGATCCAGTTTCCCCAGCGAAATCGATAGAATTCTACGATAATCACTATAAGCAATAACCGCTGGTTTCGCTATCTTCAGTAGTCGCCACCTGAAAGCGACGGCTATGGCTGAACCAGAGACGTCTCGACGTGACTTTCTCAGAGCGACGGCTGGCGGTGCGGCCGGGGCGGGTGCGATCGCGGCCAGCGGGTCGGCGACAGCCCAGGCGGCCGAGCAGCCGGATTACAGCGGCTATCTCAGTGGCGCGAACGTTTTCGACGGGTCGACGGTCGATCTGCGGGGGCAGGAGGAGGTGACGATCGCGGTCGGTGCCGGCAGCAGCGGCTACGCGTTCGATCCCCCTGCTGTCTGGGTCGATCCCGGGACGACCATCGTCTGGGAGTGGACCGGCGAGGGCGGCGCGCACAACGTCGTCGGCGAGAACACCGACTTCACGTCCGGGGATACGATCGACCAGGAAGGCTATACCTACGAACGGACCTTCGAGGAGTCGGGGATCGTCACTTACTACTGCAATCCACATCGTGATCTCGGCATGCTCGGGGCACTTGCCGTCGGCGACGACGTCCCCACCGTCGAGGTCGGTGGCGAGGCCGGCCCGACCGTGCCGGGTGACGCGAAGGCGCTCGGCGTCGCCTCGGGCGTCGCGATGGTCTCGACGCTCGGCCTGGCGTACTTCTTCATGAAATATGGCGGCGACTACGGCGAACCTGAAGCCTGATCTTCTGGCAGCGACTACGGCGAACCCGGAGCCGAGCCGTCCGGCGTCGTGTGGATGTCGAGCTCGACTGCCCGTGATTCACCCTCCAGTTCGGCCACGAGCCGTTCGACGATCCGCTCGGCCTCCCTGCGGACGAGCGGTTTGACCTTCTCGATCACCCAGCCCAGTGAGACGAATCGGGGGAGATCGATCGTCCCCTTCCCGGCCGAATGTGGATCGTAGTGGACGACGAACCGGATCCGCGTCGCGTCGTCCCGGTCTTCGGGCGGACGTCCCGATTCCAGCACCCAGGACCCGCGAGCGTCGAGATCTTTCGTGAGTTCCCAGTCGATCCGCTCCGGTGGGTCGAGATCGGTCACCATCGAGTGTGCCGTATAGGAGAGTTTCCACCAGGCAAAGTGCAGTCGATAGCTCGTCCCGGCCGACCCGTCGCCGTCCTGGCGGACGTCCCGGAGGTGTTCCGAGAGAACGGCGTAGCGCGGGAAATCGACGAGAAACTCGTACACGTCGGATTTCGGCCGATAGACGACGGTACTGACTTCGATCGTGTCCACATCCGTCGCTGGGGCTCGCAGCGACAAAAGGACTCGTCCTTCGGGACGCCACAGTTATGAGCGCCAGTCCCGATGTTTCAGGCGATGTCAGAGGACACTGGTGATTTCGAGGGTTACGGGGGCCGACACGTCCCCGAGATGCTGGAAGAACCGCTGGAACACCTTGCGGAGGCGTTCGACGGGATCGTTCGAGACGAAGCGTTCCTGGAGGAGTTCCGATCGATTCTCCGGCAGTACGCCGGACGACCGACGCCGCTGTATCACGCCGAGAACCTCTCGGAGCGGTGGGGTGGCGAGATCTACCTGAAGCGCGAGGACCTGCTGCACGGCGGCGCACACAAGATCAACAACGCGGTCGGGCAGGCGCTGCTCGCGAGGGAGGCCGGCAAGGAGCGGCTGATCGCCGAGACCGGAGCCGGTCAGCACGGTACCGCGACGGCGATGGCCGGTGCCCTGTTCGACATGGACACCGAGATCTACATGGGCCGCAAGGACATCGAGCGCCAGCGGATGAACGTCTTCCGCATGCGACTGATGGGTGCGACCGTGACAGAAGTCACCCGGGGTGGCGAAGGGCTCGCCGACGCGGTCGACACGGCGCTGGAGGACTTCGCACAGAACATCGAGGCGACGCACTACCTAGTCGGCAGTGTCGTCGGCCCGGATCCGTTCCCGCGGATGGTCCGGGAGTTCCAGTCCGTCATCGGCAAAGAGGCACGCGAGCAGAGCCTCGAACAGATCGGACACCTCCCCGACGCCGCGGTCGCCTGCGTCGGCGGTGGCTCGAACGCGATCGGGCTCTTCCACGCGTTCCGTGACGACGACGTCGCCTTCTACGGCGGCGAGGGCGGTGGCGAAGGCGCGGACTCACAGCGGCACGCCGCGCCGCTCGACGACGGCAGCGACGACGTGATTCACGGCATGAAGACGCGGGTCATCGACGACGACACCGAAGTACACTCCGTGTCGGCCGGCCTCGACTACCCTGGCGTCGGCCCCGAACACGCGATGTTCCGCGAGACCGGTCGCGCCCAGTATCGGGCGATCACCGACGACGAGGCACTCGACGCGTTCCGGACGCTCAGCGAGGAGGAGGGCATCATCCCCGCGCTGGAGACGAGCCACGGCCTCGCGATGGCCAAGCGGGTTCTCGAAGAGACCGATCACGAGACGATCGTCGTCAATCTCAGCGGCCGGGGCGACAAGGACATGGAGACTGCCGCCGAGCACTTCGATCTCGGCTAATACGCGAGCGCGGATGCCGAAAGCCCATATGGTGGGATCGCCTACCAACGCGTGATGCTGCTGGTGTTGTGCATCGACCTCGACGACGACATTGGCCGCAAAACCGGCATCGAGACGCCGGTCGTCGGCCGCGACGCCGTCGAGGACGCCGCGGTCGAGTTCGCCACCGCCGACCCCGAGGACAGCGATCTCAACGTCCTCTTCGAGGGGTTGCACATCTACGACGACCTCGTCGACGAGGGGGGCGAGAGCGTCGAGATCGCGGCGGTCACGGGACTCGAGGGAAGCGACGTCGCGGCCAATCGTGCGGTCGGTGAGGAACTCGACGAGGTGCTGGCTCGACTCACCACGGGCGAGGACGTTCGCGCGCTGCTGGTCACCGACGGCGCACAGGACGAGAGCGTCGTGCCAGTGATCCGATCGCGGGTCAAGATCGACGGCGTCCGTCGGGTCGTCGTCAGGCAGGCCCAGGATCTGGAGTCGATGTACTACACTATCAAGCAGGTGCTGGACGATCCCGAGACTCGCGGGACGATCCTGGTGCCGCTGGGGATCGTGCTGTTGATCTATCCGCTCGCCGTGGTGGCTGATCTGCTCGGGAAGCAGGGCGACGTGTTCGGGCTCGTCTCCGGACTGCTCGGGCTGTATCTGCTCTCTCGCGGGTTCGGACTCGGGGAGCGCCTCGACGGGGCGGTCGACCGGCTTCTCTCGGGGTTGTACGCCGGTCGTGTAACGCTGGTGACCTATCTCGTCGCAGGCGTCCTCCTGTTGATCGGGAGCGCCAGCGGGTATCAGACGCTGCAGACCGCTCAGGCCGACAGCGACCCGCTCGGCGTCATCGAAGTCATCGCCGCGGTCATCGCGGGCGCGATCCGGTGGTTCGCTGCCGCCGGCGTGACCAGCAGTCTCGGACGCGTCACCGACGAGTACCTCGCGGGGACCTTCGAGTGGCGCCATCTCAACGCGCCCTTTTATATCGTCTCGATCGCGGCGATCCTGCACGCCGTCGCGGTGTACTTCCTGGAGTACGAGTACGCCGACCTGTCGTATCTGGCGCTCATGCTCACCGCCGGCACGCTGCTCGGCCTGTCGAGCACGCTCGCGTTCGCGATCGCCGAATCGCGGTTCGGCAAGCGAACCGATCCCGCGTGAGAGACGTGGTGGCCGGCACGTGGCTCTATCGGCAATCACTACTGTTTTTAAAACGAGCGTGCAATCGATGACTGAGGGCACGTAGCTCAGTCCGGATAGAGCGTCGGACTTCTAATCCGACGGTCGTGGGTTCGAATCCCACCGTGCCCGTGAAGCCGCTGAACGGGAGTAAAGCGTGCTGAACCGCAGCACGCAGGGGATTCGAAGCAGAGAACACGCAGCGCGAGCGGAGCGAGCGATCGTGTTCGCGTGGTTCGAATCCCGCCGTGCTCGTACGAACGCCTGCGGTTTAGAGGGCGTTCCTAAAATCGTTTAGCAGTGCATCGGGTTTGCGATCTCGGCCGTTTCAGATTCTTCGAACGAAGCTGCGATTTCGGGTCCCAAATGGTCGCTCTGTGCCCTACCTTCGCCTTCGGCCGAATTCAATTGTCGAAGCAGTCAGAGACGATCAGCACGGATATTGTTAGGGGCGTCGCCCCGGCCACCACAGACAATCCGTTTCCGGTTGGACAATCGTTAACAGGCCGGTACTCCAGCAATAGATGATGACAGATTCTACGCCAGTGATCGTGCAGGCGGTGCGAACGCCACAGGGGAAAGAAGACGGCGTCTATGCCGACGTCCGGAGCGAAGACCTGTCGGTCCCGTTGATCGACGAGATGCTCGCGGCGACGGGGCTTGACGGAGACGACGTGGACGACCTGCTGTGGGGCTGCGCCCAGCAGCGCGACGAGCAGGGCAACAACGTCGCGCGGGTAATCGCCCTGCTCTCGGAGCTCGGCGAGTCGGTACCGGCGACGACGATCAACCGGTGGTGTGCCTCCTCTGCGGAGGCGATCATGCGCGGGGCGGACGCCATCGCCGCCGGCCAGCGCGACTGCGTGGTCGCCGGCGGCATGGAGTCGATGTCCCGGGTGAAGATGGGCGAGAACACGCACAACGTCCACCCCCGACTCGCGCAACTGTACAACATCGGCGAGTTGCAGATGGGGATGACCGCCGAGGCGGTCGCCGAGAAATACGACGTCAGTAGACAGGCCCAGGACGAATACGCCCTGCGGAGCCACGAGCGCGCAGCCGAGGCAACTGACTCCGGGCGGTTCGACGACGAGATCGTCCCGATCGAGACCGACGGCGACACCGTCGAGGAAGACGAGGGAATCCGTCGAGACACGAACCTGGAGACGCTCGCCGGCCTGCCGACGGTGTTCAAATCCGACGGGACAGTCACGCCGGGCAACGCCTCGCAGGTCAGCGACGGTGCCGCCGGCGTGCTGATGACCTCGAAGTCGTTCGCCGACGAGCACGATCTGCCGGTCCTGGCGAAAGTGGGTGCTCACGAGGTCGTCGGCGTCGACCCGACCGAGATGGGGATCGGTCCCGTGCCGGCCGTGCGCCAGCTCGCCGAGCGGACCGGGCGTGATCTCGACGAGTACGACCTCGTCGAGTTGAACGAGGCGTTCGCCTCACAGACGCTGTACTGCCAGCGCGAACTGGGTTTCGACGACGAGATATTCAACGTCAACGGCGGTGCGATCGCCATTGGCCATCCGCTCGGGGCGTCCGGGGCACGTCTGCCCGTGACGCTGATCCACGAGATGCACAGGCGCGACGCGGAGCTGGGGCTAGCGACCGAATGTGTCGGCTTCGGACAGGGGGCCGCGATCGAGTTTCACCTGCCGGAGTGATTGACGCAGCCGACTCCAGACTCGTCTAGTCGATCGACCGCGCAACCGAAAGCATTCTAGTCGATGGCGACGGCGTCGACGCCGCTGCAGCGCTCGGCGACGTCGACGAGCGACAGCCAGGTGTTGATGCCGGCGCGCAGCGCGATCAGATCGGCCGCTTCGATCGTGATCGTCAGGCGGTTGCCGTCACGGTCGACAGTCGCGACTGTTCGGTCGCCTTCGATGTCGCCGGCTTCGAGTTCGACGCTGCGCTTGACGCGACGCGCACGGACGTCGGACTCGTAGACGGCAGTGAAAACGGCTTCGTGATCCATTATCGTGATCGCCGTAACGGTTCGTCGTTGCGACCACACGGGGCCGTGTGGTCGACCTGACACAGGTTTACACCGGCCACGATCACTCGACGTCGACTTCCTTGACGTCCGGGGCGCGCTCCTTGAGGAGCACGCGGTGTCCGCAGTACGGACAGCGGACGCCGCCGTAGGAATCCAGTTCGACGTCGCGCTTGCAGCGAGAACACTTGTAGCTCATATCTATAGTTTGTGGCTGGAGCCAGTTATTCTTCGTCCTCGGACAGTGCCGCGCGGATCGAGCGCCGGACAGTCTTGCCGGCGGGCGTCTCGGGCTGGTAGGCACCGCCGGTGAAAGCGTACCCGCAAGCCTGACACTCCCAGATGCCGGTTCCCTGGCGGTCGACGCGGTCCTCGCCGCACTGGGGACAGGTGTGGTCGTCGTGCATTTCGGCTTCGATCTCGGCGACGCGACGCCGGGCAACGCGCCCGTAGCGGGCACCGAACCGGCCCGCGCTCCCGGTGCGTCCCTTCTGTTCAGCCATAGTACCGTACTCTCGCGCCAGCGTATTCTTAAGTCCTGCGAGTTGCGACTCCGAGATCCGCCTCGTTGCAGTGGATCGGATGTCTCTGTTGGTGCTGGACCCCCACTTTCGGAAGAGTCTGTCTCCGGGCAATAGAGACGCCCACAACGGGCGACCGAAAGACGAAAATTCAGTCCTGGAGGTCCGCTTCGACGAGTGCCTCGTTCAGATCGGCGCGGACGTGCTCGCCGAGCTGTCGGTCCCCGGCGGTCGTCACCACGCGGTTTTCCTGGACGCTCGAGCCGTCACGGATGAGCAGGCGAACGTTTCCGTCCTCGCCCGCGCGGGTCGCCTTCGCGCGGACGCCCGTCCGGGACCCGCTCCCGCCGGCGTCGATCGGTCCCGGGATGACCTTTTTGACGTGGGGGTGGCCGGCCACCGTCTGGATGGCGCGCTGGCCGTCGCGGCCGCCGATCAGTGTCGAGTGACTGCCGCCGAGCTTCTCCGCGGGCGCGGCGTCGACGACTTCCAGAGCCGGCTCGCCGCGGCGTTCGAGCACGTGTTCGACAGGATCGTCCGCGCGAACCCGGTAGAACGGATAGTGCAGCTGCCCGCGCAGGCGCTCGATCACGTCCCGGTCGCCGGTGACGTAGACCTCCTCGGGGCGCTTGCGCCGGACCTCGTCGGCCACGAGCCCGGCGAAGTTCCGCAGTTCGACCACCTGGGCTTCGCTGTCGTCCTCGGGCGTGGTCGTGATCGTGTGCTCGCCGACGATCGACTCCTCGAACAACGAGACGATCCGCGCCCGATCGCGGTCGAGATCGAGCACGACGGCGTCCGAATTGTGCGTCCGGCAGACCAGACAGTAATCGCCGGGACGCTCGAGCGGCGAGGCACACTGCCGACACTCCATGTGTGCCGAGTTTCGAACTCGGCGCGAATAAGCCAGACGGTTTGACTGTCCGAACTCGATGTGAGGTCGGTTCGTCCAGACTCGCGTGTGAATGTTGGAACTCGCGCGCGAATCGATCACCCAGCGTCCGTCTCCACAGCGATCTCGAACCGTGCGCCGCCACGTTCGCTGCCGGTCACAGTGACCGTCCAGCCGTAGGTTTCGGCGATCTGCGAGACGATCCGCAATCCGAGACCGGCCCCGTTGCCACCAGTCGAGTATCCCATCTCGAAGATCGCGTCACGCTCGCCGTCCGGGATCCCGGGACCGTCATCGGCAACGTAAAATCCGTGCTGCTCGTCGAGATCGCCGACGGTGACGGCCACGCCTGTACCACCGTGTTCTACGGCGTTCCGAAACAGGTTCTCGAACAGCTGCTCCAGGTTCGACCGGTCGGCCGAGATCGTCGTCTCCGTCTCGACAGAGAGCGTCGCGTCCTGTGTCTCGACGGCATCCCACGCCGCAGTTGCAACCGCTTCGACGTCGAGATGTTCTCTGTCGGTTTCGACCATACTACCGCCTCGAATCATCGGTCCGCCCTCTTCGACGGCAGTCAACAATTCGCTGATCAGTGTTTCCATCCGTTCCAGCGCCTGCTCGATCGCACCCAGGTGATCGTCCTTGTCTTCGACCTGTGCGAGTTTGACGTGTCCCGTCGCGATCTGGAGCGGGTTCCGTAGATCGTGTGAGAGAACGCTCGAGAACTCCTCCAGCCGGTTTCTTTGCTCCTTGAGCTCGCGCTCGTACCGCTTCCGCGCCGTGATATCGGTCCCTACGCCCACGAGAAGGTCGCCGTCTTCGATGTGCATGACGCGTGCATCGACGTGGATCCACCGGATCTCCCCCTGGTCGGGGTGTGTCCGAAAATCCACAGAGAGCTGTTCCGATTCTCTCTCGAAAACCTGTCGATACAGGGGATCGACTTCGGGTAGGTCGTCAGGATGAATGCCACGATCGAAAAAAGTCACGAGATTTTCGACATCCTGCAGGTTCTCGATAGCCGGCATACTCCCAATCAGTGATACGATCTCTTTCGTCTCGATGTCCACTGCCCAGACCACTGCATCTGCGTGCTCCAGAGCGGCAGGTATGTATTCAGGAAGAGCTCGGCTCTCGGCCATAACTAATTGCTGTAGGAGTTCAATGATATTAGACACACCGACGAGTTTCGCTCTGCGAACAAGCTGTATGTGACCTCACGCCAGGTCGTCGGGGGCAGCCTTCAGGTACTCTCGTAGCAGGACGGTCGCATAGGAGCCTTTCGGGAGCGCGAAGGAGAACGTCGGCGAGTCCACGGAGACGTCCAGATCAGTGCGCACCAGAATCGCCCGCCGAGTTCCCGAGGATTCGAACTCGCCGGGCAGGTCGAAGTCCGCTGGTTCGAGATCGAGATCCGCGAGTACGTCACGCGCGATCTCGGCGGGCTCGCCCCCTCCGAATTCGGTGTCAGTGCCGACCAGCGGCGCGGTCACGAACGCCCGGCCGCGCTCGACGTGTCGACGCGCCGTCCCGACGCGACGCTCGGTGACCACCTGCGTCCGATTCGTGTCGGGCAGATCCAGCCCCTCGGGAGCGTCCGAATCGGCGAAGCAGATAACGTCGCCCTCGATCGGTTCGTCGAACGGCAGTCCGCGGCGGAGTCGCTCCGAGCAGATCCGGTTGAACACGTACGACTGGGCGGCGTTGACGAACAGACGCTGGAGGTTGCTCGGCAGCGCGGTCAGGGCGTCCCGGAAATCAGCCGGCGTTTCGCCCTTGCGCTCGGCGAGTCGTTGCAACATCGCGCGCTCGTAGCCCAGGTAGCCCGGCATCGCATCGAGTGTCCGCTCCCACTCCCGGTCGTTCCAGCAGTCTTCGACGGTCGATCTGGCGTCGCGAGTCCGCTGGCGCTCGCGGCCGCTCGGATTGGCGGCGTAGGTCCGGACGGCCTGTTCCCACTCGCGGCGGACGATCGCCAGCCCGACCTCGTGGGTGATCGCCCGCCGACTGCCGAAGCGCTGCTGGCCGAAGAAGTTGGGCACGCCCACTCGGTCGTCGTCACCGCAGAACGATCCCAACTCGTCGGTGATCTGCCCGATCGTCTCGGTTTGTTCGGCCCCCGTGACCGTGATCTCGAAGCGATTGCCCGCCAGGTCGCCGAACTGCAGCCCGCGCCCGGTCCGGCCCAGTACCTCGATGTCGGCGCCGGACAGGTCGACGGCCGCGATCGCGTCGGGATCACCTTTCCTGACGGTGAACAACTGGGTCGTGACCGCGTGCTTGTCTTTCGTGCCGGCCCAGTCGATCCGTTCGCGGCTGATCCCCAGCTGATCGGACAGCACACTTGCGAAGTCGTTGGTGTCCCACCCCCGCAGCGTGGCCCGCACGAGGACGTGCGGGTACGCGCCGGGAGCAGCATCGATCGGCTCGGCGTCGAACGCCTCGATCTCCTCGACCCGGAAGCTCTCGGGAGAATCACGGAGTCGTCCGCCGATCCCCGCCGCGTCGCTGACGTAGTAGTCGATCCCGACGGTCGCTTCGAGTGGGTGTGCCTCGCGCATTTGCGTTGAGTGGAGGTGCAGGAGCCGCGAGTAAAGTCCTGTCGGCACGACCGCCGACCTTTTCGCGCTCGACCGGCAACACGCTCCCGATGCCAGGCCCCGTCGCTGTCTGTTCCGACCACGGCCACTTCGAGGATGAGCGGTGTCCCGTCTGTGACCGGCACCTGCAACCCGTACTCTCCGGCGATCGTCGCCGTCGGCTCTCGAAGTACCTGAGCGGAGCACTCAGGCACTTTCCCGACGATGCCGGGATCGAACTGGACGACAGCGGCTGGACCGACTTCGAGGAACTCGTGGCGGCAGTCGAACGAAAATACGACTGGGCCGACGAACGGGCCGTCGAGGCGGTCGTTGCGACGGATCCAAAGGGTCGATTCGAGTTTGACGGCCGGCGCATCAGAGCCGCTTACGGCCACTCCGTCGACGTCGATCTCGAATCGGGCGATACGCCGGTTCCCGACACTCTCTATCACGGGACAGCACCGCGACATCTCGATTCGATCTTCGAAGAAGGACTCAGGTCGATGTCTCGCCAGCAGGCCCACCTCTCGGGGACGGTCGAGTCGGCACGCGAGGTCGGCTCGCGCCACGCCGACGAGCCCGCGATCATCGAGGTCGACGCCGCCGCGATGCTCGCGGACGGCCACGAGATCACTGACCGTGGAACGGACGTCTACACGACCGACCGAGTGCCGCCGGCGTATCTCCGACGACGGTAGGTCACTGCCATCACGGGACGACGTCAGCCCGGTGTTGACGGCAAGCCGATCCTGACGCACTGTTTCGAGATGCTCCTGGAAGTACGTCTCCCCGGAGACGGCCATCCACGAGGCTATATATGAACCCGATGACGGGAGCGTCGTGGCGCTCGCGAGGACACACGAGGCGGAAAGGTCGCTTAGTAGGACCGAAGCTTCTCGATGCGCTTTTCAGTCGGGGGGTGCGTCGAGACGAGCTTCGTGAGGAGACTCCTGGATTCGCCGAAGATACAGAGCGCGCTGGCCTCTTCGCTGATCCGCGAGCGGCTGTGATCGGCACCGCTGATTTTCTCCAGTGCGCGGGCCAGCGGTTCGCCGCGGCCGATCGCACCGGCGGCGTCGCTGTCGGCGACGTACTCCCGATACCGGGAGATCGCCAGCACGAACAGCATGACGAGGAACTGGACGATGTTCCCGACGATGATCCCGAGGATGATGTCGGCGAAGTCGTTGTCGCCGAGGAAGATCACGGCGAACTGCGCCACGAGGCCGACGATCGTCGCGATCCCCTGCCCGATGACCATCGTCACGACGTCGCGATTGCGGATGTGCGCCAGCTCGTGGGCGAGTACGCCTTCGAGTTCGTCGTGGTCCAGCAACTGCACGAGCTGTGCGGAGACGACCACGACGCCGGCGCCCTTGCGACCGACCGCGAAGGCGTTGGGCACGCCCATCTCGGCGATCATCAGCCGGGGCTTTTCGATGTTCATATCGTCGCTGAGTCGCTCGACTGACCGGTGGATTTCCCGGAACCGGGGGTCGTCCTCGGGCATGTCCTGTGCGCCGACGCTCCGCAGCGCGCCCCACTTGCCGATCTTGTACTGGGCGCCGATCAACAGGACGCTCCCTGCGAGAACGAGCGCGAGTACTGTCGTCGAACCGCCGAACGTCGCATAGAGGCCGGCCGCAACGACTGCGTAGAACCCGAACAGGATCGATCCGACGATCGCCATCCGGAGCTTGAGACCTGGATGTCGCATGTGTGGCCGACTGTTGGCCATCGAGGCGTATAAGCCTCGTGTCCGAGGCGCCTCTCTACCCGGGTACTGCGACAACATGACCCGTGAGATTGCGTTACATTGATAAGCAAGAACACACAAGTTCGTGTGTGGTACACAATGGCGATGGGCTCCTTCGACGATGACGAGCACGAGCGCCGTGAGCGCAAGAACACCGAAGTCGATGCCAGCTTCGACGACGAGCGGACGACGTACCATGGCAGCGTAGACTACGACGCCGGCGAGTCGACCGAGGAACTCCTCGATCAGTTCGAGGAAATCAAATCGTCCTGAGATCGTGTTTGGTTCCGCGCTCACGTCCGCCAGTGGCGACGCTACGCGTCACGTCTGACGACCCAGTAGTGACGACACCGCACCCGACGACACTGCACTGGACGACGAACGTTTTTGCCTGCCGGGCGACAAGCACGTTCGATGTCGACCCAGCGCTGTGACGGCTGCAACGAGCGAACCCGGATCGCCGGCGGGATCAGCGACTTCTGGAGCCAGGCCGGCGGGTCGAGCGGTGGGGTCACCCTGGAACTGGCCGACGGCAGCGAGCACTTCCTCTGTTTCGAGTGTGTCGAACGGCTCCCCGAGGACCGTGCGGTAACTGCCGCGGATATCAAGGCGCTGTGACCGCGCTACGCGTCACGCTTCAGGGCCGGACATCGCGGCCAGGACCGCCGATTGTTCTTGATCCGCCGGATCCCGGACGACGCGCAGTTCGAACGAGTCAGTGACGTTCTGGACGGTGACGCGCGAACCGGCCATCACCTCGCTGACGCCGTAGTCGCCGGCCCACTGTGCATTGATCGTCCCGTTGCCTGTCGTACCGCGAACGTACAGGTTCGAACCGTCGATGGCGTCGCCGCTCTGGTGAGTGATCGTGACCGTCTCCGCACCGGCGTCGTAATCGAACGCGAACGACGCCCGGGGATACGTTGCGGCCTGTGATTCTCCGAGGTCGAGCACGAACGTCCCGACGACGGCGACGGCTACCGCCATGAGATTGCCGGCCTCCTCGGCGCTGGCGCTGTGGACCATCGATACGGTCGCCCCGTCACGCTGGACGTCGACAGCGTCGAGCTGTGCGAGCGCGTCAGCGAGCGGTCCCGACTCCCCTTCCATCCGGGATTGCAGCTCCGAGAGACCCCTTTCGAGCGTCGTCGTGAGCCGCCCGGCAGCGTCGGTATCGGTGGCCTCCATCTCGACGACGAGCCGGCGCTGATCGCCGTCGGCAGACATCCCGCCTCGGACAGTCTCGACGGCCGCCAGCGCGCCCGCGGACTGCCGGTCCCCCTCGTCCGGAACGACGGCGCCGAATCGGATCGGTCCGGACGGCGCGTCCTCGTAGGTCGTGACGACGTCACCGCCAGCGGCGTCCTTCTCGCCGTTCGTGACGTCGATGACTGACTCGACGACGCCGACCGGGCCGGCTGCATACTGTCCGTCGCCCAGGACGCCGACAGCGCTGTCGCCCGGGTCAGTGTAGATCGTCACGCCGCCGTAGGTTTCCTTGGAGACCGATCCGTCCGCCTGCAGAACGTCGAGAACGTCCGGTTCGTCGTAGTCAGTCTCGGCAACGATTCCGATCTCTTCGCTGCTCTGGTCTCCGACGAACGCTGTCACCGAACTGATGCCCTGCGGGTCCAGTCCGAACTCCGTCTCGATCGTATCGAGCGCCGCATCGTAGCTTTCGGGCCCATCGTAGGACGGCTGCTGTGTGGCCACCGACGAGAGCGCGCCCTCGATGGCACTCTCGCCGACAGGGCCATCGAGCAACGCGGCGGCGTCGACGTGCGCCACCGCTGTCGCACTCCCCGGCACCACGCCGAGTTCGGGTGGACGTTCCCCGTTGTTCCCGCCGTCCTCAGTACTAGGGGTGGTGTCGTCGTTTTCGCTGTCGTTGTCGTCTCCGTTGAGCAAACCAGTACACCCCGCCAGACAGCCGACGATCCCCGCGCTGCCGATCCGGAGGGCACGGCGTCTCGTATACGATCGCGTCATCATTATCTCCAATACTGCAATCGGAAATAAATACCCGTCCATCACGATCGGAGTGTTTACCACTGGCCCGCTCTCCACCCCGAACGTGGATCCGTCCCGCATCGAAGAGGGGTTCCCCGCGCCGGGCTATCGAGGTGCCCAGCAGCAGGCACTGCAGGACATTCGCGCGGCGTTCGAGGCCGGCAACGACGTCGTGCTCGTGCGCGCACCGACCGGCAGTGGCAAGTCGCTGCTGGCGCGGGCCATCGCCGGCTGTGCCCGCGAGGGGAGCCAGGCCTCGGCGAGCCTGCCCATCGACGCCTACTACACGACGCCGCAGGTTTCCCAACTTGACGACGTCGCCGAGGACCCGCTGCTTTCCGATCTCTCGATCATCCGCGGGAAGAACAACTACGACTGCATCCTGCCGGGCGAGACCGATACGCCTGTCGACCAGGCCCCCTGCGTCCGCGAACGGGAGTTCGAGTGCCAGGTCAAACATCGCTGCCCCTATTTTTCGGATCGGGCCATCGCGGCCAACCGTCGGATCGCTGCGATGACGCTTGCGTATTTCATGCAGACCGCCGGCAGCGACGTCTTCGGCGCTCGCGACGTCGTCGTCATCGACGAGGCCCACGGGCTGGGCGAGTGGGCCGAGATGTACGCGACCATCGACCTGCGGCCCGATACGGTCCCGGTCTGGGAGGCCCGCGAGCCGCCCGAAATCGAGGATCTCGAAGACGCCGCCGCGTACGCCCAGGGGGTGATCCAGGCCGCCGATCGTCGGCTCTCGGAACTCCGGGGGAACGTGGAGATCACGCCCGAAGAGGCCGAGGAGCGCGACCGCCTCCAGCAGTTGCGCTCGGACCTGAAGTGGTTCCGCGAGGAGTACCGCGATCCCGAGGCGGCGACGACCTGGGTCGTCGATCAACCCGACGGCGCGGGCTCGCCGGTGACGATCAAGCCGCTCGATCCCGAACGGTTTCTCGGGCACACGGTCTGGGATCGGGGCAACAAGTTCGCGCTGCTGTCGGCGACGATCCTGAACAAGGAGGCGTTCTGTACGAACGTCGGGCTCGATCCCGACCGCGTCGCCCTGGTCGACGTGCCACATACCTTTCCCGTCGAGAACCGGCCGCTGTACGACGTCACCCGGGGGAAGATGACCTACGAACACCGCGAGGAGACCCTGCCGGAGATCGCCCGCGTGCTCGTGCGTCTGATGGCCCACCACCCCACCGAGAAGGGACTGGTGCACTGCCACTCCTATGCGATTCAGGAGCATCTGGAGCGACACCTGTCGGAGTTTGGCGTCGGGAGTCGAATCCGGAGCCACGACCAGGACGATCGCGACGGGCAACTGGCGGCCTGGCAGCGCAGCGACGACCCCGAGGTTTTCCTCTCGGTGAAAATGGAGGAGGCACTCGATTTAGAGGGGGACCTCTGCCGGTGGCAACTGCTGACGAAGGCACCGTATCCCAACACTCGCGACTCGCGGGTCGCCCGCCGGCTGGAAGACGGACAGTGGGGCTGGTACTACCGGACGGCGCTCCAAACGGTGATCCAGGCCTGCGGCCGGGTCGTCCGTTCGCCCGACGACTACGGCGCGACCTATCTCGCCGACGACTCGCTCCTGGATCTCTTCGAGCGCGCCCGGACGGATATGCCCGGGTGGTTCGCCGAACAGGTCGATCGCCTGTCGACTCCCGACCTGCCGGCGTTCGATCCCGGTGGGGCGACTGCAGCGATGGACAGACGGTCGCGAACCCGATCGCGGTCGAAGCGCGGCTCGGACGACCCGATCGCGGATGTCTGGGAGACCGAGTGATATCGCCGCTGTACGCTAGAAAATCAGCGCCGCGCCGTACGCGACCGACGAGCCGACCATGAGGACGGTGAGGATGACGGCGATGATCTGTTGTCTGTTCATACTGGATAGTCGATCAGCGACACAATTAGCCTTTTCGTCACGGTCACTCGATCCGTGCGTCCACGACGACGTGGACGACCCCTTCGCTGTAGCCTTTGACACGATGCGTCTCGAGCACGTCGACCGACCGCCCCTGCGTGCTGGCGGCGTCTTCGAGCCGTTCGATCGGCCGGTCGAAGGTCAGCGGCTCGGGCGTCGCCTCGTGGACGTGAATCGTGCCGCCGGGTTCGAGTGCCGCGATCGCGGGATCGAGGTACGTGTAACCGTCTCCATCGGGTTCGGTCGCGTCGTAATAGCCCATCACGATCCGGTCGACGGTCGGTGCATCGCCGAAGGCGTCGAGCCCTTCCCCGAGAACGTCGCGGTTGTCTGCCCGATACGCCTGGACGCGATCGGTGACGCCGTTTCGCATCGCGTTCTCCAGCAGGAACTCGAAGGCAGTCGGGTTGTGCTCGACGGCGACCACTTTCGCGCCGGCGTCGGCCATCGGGAGCGTGAAGTAGCCGATCCCCGCGAACATGTCGAGAACGCGGTCGTCCGCGTCCACAATCTCGCCCATCCGCGCCCGCTCGGCCTTGTTCCCGGGCGAGAACATGACTTCCGACAGATCCAGCCCGTACTCGATCCCGTGTTCGCGGTGGACGGTCCGGGTGTCCCCCTCGCCGGCGACGACCGTCACGTCCGGCTCTCGATGCGTGCCCGAAATAGGGCCGCGAGAAAGGACCGTATCGGCCTCGCCGTGCATTGTCAGCAACGCGTCGCCGATCTCTTCGGGTCGCGGCGCGTCGCCCATCTCGACGAGTACGACGGATCCGATGACCGCCCACGACCCGGGGGCAGCGTCGATCTCCCTGTCGCTCCAGCCGCGCTCGCGGAGGTGGTCTTCGAGCGTCCGGAGGCGCGGCTCGCCGACCTGACGGACGACCTCGCGGTAGCTGATGGTCTCCGGCGGCGCAGTCACGGGGATCGCAACCGCGTCCGCGCCGTGCTCCGTGACGCTTCGGTCGGCGTCGTAAACGCCCTCGTCCTGGGCGGCGTCGATGACGTCCTGGGCGCGCAGTTTGGCGACGACGATGGCGAGGGCGTCGGTGCTCTCGGCCTCCGCCGAGGTGGGGGAGTCAGCCATCGTCACTCATCGTCCTCGCTGTTACCGCGGTCGGGCAGGAGGTGGAGTCCGGACCGGCTCTTCAGGACGGGCACCGTCTCCACGTCGGGATCCAGAAACGCGGGTCGCGGGACCGACTTCGTCTCGTAGGTCTCGGGGTCGAGGACCTGCACGGCGTGTTCGTCCTCGATCGCCACCAGCGTCGTCTCCGTGCCGTCGGTGCGTTCGCCGAGCCGCCGGGCGTCGGGCGCGTCCTCGTCCGCGAAGGACGCCTCGTAGCGATCGCCGCTGGCCAGGCGCGTCCCCTTGAGGTTGCCCTGGACGCTCGTGACCAGCACCGGCCCGTCGCCGTCCTCCGGGTCGATGACCTCACCCGGACGATACCGCGGCAGCCGGACGGCGTAGGTCACGCGATAGAGTTCGTTCCCGTCGCTGTCCTCGGAGATCAGCCGCTCGGAATCGGCGTAGGTCCCGCCGAGCTCGTCGACGATCCGCTTGGCGATCCCCTGGCCGAGCTGGTTCGTCGAGATCTTCATGTTCAGGCCGTCGTCGACCTCGCTCACCTCCGTGATGAAGGCGTTCCGATCGCCGGTCTCCTCGCGGGCGGCGACGTAGGACTCGGCGATCTCGCGGGCGCGCTCGATCTCGTCGCCGGTCGGCGTCCGTTCGTCGGCCCGGACCTGGACGACGCTGGCGAACGACCCGCCAGCGATCTTCCCGCATCGGTTGCAGGTCTCCCGGCTGATCTTCACGGGGACGACCACCTCTTCGGTGACCGGCGTCTCCCGGATCACGCCCGAGAACTGGCAGTGCATCCGGATCGTCGTCTCGTCGACCTCCTCGGGAGCGACCTGCCAGGAGACGCTCTCGGCGTCGACGTGCACGCCCAGCGCCTCCGAGACCGCCTCGACGGCCACGTCGGTGTAGTCCTCGGCACCGACGTCGACCCACCGATTGCCCCTGTGGACGGCCCCACACTGTGCGCAGACGCGAACCTGGACCCGATCGGGGGCGTCCACGAGATCGAAATCTTCGAAGTAGCAGGCGTCACAGAGGACGTGATCCGGATCGCGCTGGCCGCTGCTGCCCGGCAGGCTGACCTCGGGGTCGCGCTCGATGGGATCACCGCAACGCGGGCAGAACTCGCCAGATCGGCTCATTGGGGCTCGATAGACGGTTCAGTCGTTTAAACAGCCCGCTCTCGATCGAGTCGTCGGTCTGGCTCGGTAGTCCGAGCGGGCCGATTTCGAGAGCGGGTCGGTCGGTTTCCCGAGCGGATCGGTCGTACTTTTGGGCCGGCGCTCCTACGGCAGGTATGCACCTCTCGGAGACGACCTGGACCGACGCCGACGCCGCGGACACCGATCTGGCGCTGCTGCCGACCGGGAGCACCGAACAGCACGGCCCGCACGCGCCGATGGGGACCGATGCGCTCAGTGCCGAAACGATCGCCGCCGAGGCCGCCGAGACCTACGACGGCGAGGTCATCGTCGCCCCGCCGGTGAACGTCGGGGTCTCCGAGGAACACCGCCAGTTCACCGGCTCGCTGTGGGTCAGCGAAGACACGTTCCGATCGTACGTCGGGGAAACGATCGAGAGTCTCGCTAGCCACGGCTGGGGCCGGGTCGTCGTCGTCAACGGCCACGGAGGCAACACTGACGCACTCCGGGAGGTCTGCGGGTCGATCACCCGAAGCGGCGACGCCTACGCCGTGCCCTGGACGTGGTTCGACGCGCTATCCTTCGACGAGTACGGGGTCGAACTCGGACACGGCGGCCCCGTCGAGACGGCCTTTGTCCAGGCAGTCCGTCCCGAACTCGTTCACGAGGACCGATTCGGGGACGCCGCGGCGGGCGCCGGCGACGGGTTCGGCGAGTTCCAGCAGGGGACGAACCTGGCCTACGACTTCGCGGAGTTCAGCGAGCGTGGCAACGTCGGCGATCCGGGCGACGCCGACGCCGAACTGGGCGAACGACTGCTCGCGGACGCGACCGCGGCGCTGGTCGATCTTCTGGAGAGCGTGGCCGAGCGCGACCTGACCCGGCCACCGCACCGCTGATACTGCCGGCCGCACGGCGGCCGAAGGGGAGCTACTCTTCTTCGTCGTCTTCGAGAGCGCTTTTGATCGCCGGGATCGTCCCGGCCAGATCGCCGGCCGCATCGTGTGCCGCCTCGATGTCGGCGATCACCTCCTCGACCGCCGCGATCGACGCTTCGAGGTCGTCGGCGTCCTCGAACGCGTCGGCGCGCTTGCCCATCGTGTACCACTTCTTGGCGTCCCGGAGCGCGTCCTCGGCGTCGCCGACGTCGAGCGCGGTCTTGAGCCCGTTGAGCACACCGAGGGTATTGTCGGCGTCGGTCTCCCAGATCGCGTCGGCTTCCGGGAGCGCCTCCCGCGCCTGTTCGAGGCTCTCCTCGACGTCGGCACGCATGTCGGTCGCCGCTTCGTCGAACAGTTCGTCGTCGTCGAACGTCGCCTGACTCATACCGTGTGATTCGACACCACGGAACCTAAAGGCACGCCCGAAAGTGAAAGTGAAATCGGCCGTTCTAGGCACCGAACGAATCGTCCGAGAGCGGGGGGCGGATCTCCCCCACCACGTCAAAGTCGTTATCGAGATCGCCGACGAAAAGTAGCGCGAAGTAGCGGTGGAACGACTCGATCGGGACGTGGACGACCGCGCCGGCGAGCGCGAGCACGAGCACGAACGCGACGGCCAGCAGGACGATCCCGACGACGAGCGGGGCCGTGATCGTCCCGCCCGTGACTGCACCCAGGCCCAGCAGTAACCCGACGATCAGGAACGGGATCGCCAGCACGACGCCGACGATCGCCAGCACGATCCCGGCGGCGACCGACGTCGCGATACGCAATCCGATGGCGACGAGCAGGTAGGCGCCGAACTGCTTCCACTGGGTACGGATCGCAGCGAGGAGTCCCCGCCAGGCAGCAAGGACGCCACGGTCCCGGGCCAGCATGATCGGCACGACGAGTTCGGTCGTCAGCCAGTGGATCGCCACGGCGGGCAGCCCCACGAGCGCCCCGACGAACAGGAGCGCGCCGAGCCCGACGAGGATCTGCGCGTCGCTGATCGTGACCGATCCGCCGCCGAGGGCGGTCGTTATCGGCCCCCAGAACAGCGCCAGCGCCGTCGCACCGAGCACGCCCAGCGAGAGCACGAGCAAGGCGAGTCGAAATCCGAACAGCCGGAGACCGCGACCCCAGTGACGGCCGAGCCCGCGACGGATCGCCACCGACCGGTTCGACAACCCCTCGACGAAGACGAACTCAAGCGTCGCTCCGAGCCAGGCCAGCGCCAGCCAGACCGCCACGAGCACGACAGCCAGTGCCGCCAGCGCAGCTACCGCCTCGCTCGCGATCGAGACCGATCCGGGATCGACGGAAAAATCGACGCTCGGCGCTGCCGATCCGGCCGAGGAGCCTGCCGACGGGGTATTCGAACCCAGGCTCGTGACGTTCCCACCCGATCCGAGTCCGAGAAAGAAGACGACGACGGCCAGCCGCGCCCACAGTCCCGCGTCGAACGGGAACAGCAGCGACCGCGTCAACGACACCGCGTCGTCGATCCGCTCGGTTGCGTACAGTGCCATACGTGGCCTCCTCCCGGAGTGAACAAAAAGGCCACCGTCACTTGACGCTCACCATCGCGTCACTGTCTCTCGATACTCTCGAGTCGCATCAGCGGATACCCGTCGTCCATCTCCATGCGCGCGACGACCTCGTTGCCTTCGTAGTCGATCACGATCTCGATCTCGGCGAACCGGCCCGTGAATTCCGTGTAGTCGGCCGCTCCCTCCGCCAGGGCGGCCTCGAGCACGTCCGTCCGGATGTCGACAGTCACGGACTCACAGTAGGGCTGGTTCTCGATCGCTTCCGCCATCGCTCGTGCGAGACTGTCGGCACTCTCGAGACTGATCGGCGTCCCGGCGAACTGATGGTACAGCGAGCCGAACTTGATGCCGGCCTCGAAGCAGGCCTGCTCGGCGTCAGTGGGCATATCCGTTCAATAGTGAGCCGAGGGGAAACGCGCTTCGGACCGGACGGCCGTGTGACCGTCCAACAGGGGGCGCTCGCGGGGCGAACCGCATCTTACTTACTGGCCGGTCGCACAGATACACTCGATGGACGATCCCGTTCTGCTCACGGGTGCTGGCGGTCGCGTCGGCGAGGCGATCCTCGACGGACTCGCCGAAGAATACGAGTGGCGACTGCTACTGCATAGCCCACCGGACGGAGAGCCCGACCACGAGTACATGATTGGCGACGTCACCGACGACGCGCTCGTCCGGGCCGCCGTCGAGGGCGTCGGCGCAATCATCCACCTCGCCGGCGATCCCAGGCCGGAAGCATCCTGGGATAGCGTGCTGGCGAACAACATCGACGGCACCCAGAAGATGTACGAGGCCGCGGTCGAGGAGGGCGTCGAGAAGTTCGTCTACGCCTCCTCGAACCACGCCGTCGGGGCCTTCGAGACCGACGAGCGCACCCCCGAGATGTACCGCGAGGACGACGATTTCCTGCTCGACGGGACCGAACTCCCCCGTCCCGGCAACCTCTACGGCGTTTCGAAGGCCACCGGCGAGGTCCTCGGCCGGTACTACCACGACACCTACGGCATCGACGTCTGTAACGTCCGCATCGGTAACCTCACCCGTGGTCACCCGCCGATCGACTACGAGCGCGGCCAAGCGATGTGGCTCTCCTACCCCGACTGTGCGCACCTCCACCAGCGCGCGCTCGAAGCCGACTACGACTTCGAAATCGTCTACGGAATCTCCGACAACGACCGCAAGTACTACTCCATCGAACGGGCTCGCGAGGCACTGGGCTACGATCCGCAGGACAACTCCGCGCACTTCGACGGCGAGGAGAAGGTCGTTGAAGAAAGCTAAGGCTGTCTAAGCAAATCGGGATTTCTGCCGATTTTCCGACCCTGCTTTTGTTGTTGTACACTGCCTGTAAGGTGGTCGTCGCCATCCGTCGGTTCGCTTGTAGTGTTGTCGTGAGGGGTTCTAGTTCTTTCGGTAGTTGGTAGAGACAGGGAACTTACGCACTGATCAGGTGGTTGACTCACTCGGAAACTGTCAAGAACGCCGTGCAAGATATAGAGGATGAGGGTAGCAACCGGCTTCATTTCTTTCCCTACTCCCAAGCGAATCAGGTTCGTGACGGAGCGTGAAAACTGAGTGCTCGTTTTACCTGTCGGACTTCTCTCTGCTACTCTTCGCCTCATTCACTGGAAAATATGAAAAGTGAGTGTAACAGCCGTTGGTATTTTATTGATTGGCAACTATTTAATAGATTACCGATGGAGCGTCGTCAGTACCTCGCTTCGGCTGCAGTCATGCTCGGTGCAGGCTGTTTGTCGAATAACAGCACGCCGGAGAATAGGCTGTCGTACGAGGCTCCGACTGACTCGCCACCGGGGGAGTTCGAATCAGTGACCTCCTCCAGAATATGGGAATATGACCCGCCAAATAAAAGATTCATAACCTTCGGGGCCGGTGACGGGTTGCACATTGCTACGGACGCGGCTCTCACTTGCCTTTCCCCGGCCAGGGAGATAATCTGGACTAAAAACACCACCGTTGACTGGTATTCCGTCGAACGACCCTACAATCTCACTGTCGCTGGCTCGACAGTGTACTACACGGCGATGGTGTCCGGAACCAGTTTTGGTACCAATTATGTCGGTGAAGTCGGTGCGTACGATACAGCGTCTGGCGAGCAGCGATGGGCGACAACCCTCGATACAGTTGCTCAGAATATAATTTCAGTGACTGAGGACACGGTTTTTGTCGGCCAAATCA
Organism: Halapricum hydrolyticum; assembly: GCF_025517535.1. NCBI lineage: Archaea > Methanobacteriati > Methanobacteriota > Halobacteria > Halobacteriales > Haloarculaceae > Halapricum > Halapricum hydrolyticum. Next base: position 33,871 of record NZ_JAOPKC010000014.1, on the reverse strand, counting down.
CTGATGATCCGGCTAAAACACCAGTATTCGCGTTGGACGCCGAAACTGGAGAGGAAAGGTGGCGGACCGTGACAGGGATGGATATGGGATCGGCAGTGTCACACGGCCTCTGTCTGATCTACTCCATCGTGGACGGCCTCACCGCACTTGATATAGCGACTGGTGACGTGGCGTGGAGACGGACGCCCGGCGAGGGCTATAGTGCTGGGGTACAGGTCGTTGGTGATACACTCTGTCTGTTCTTGGAAGATATGGTTCATTACTATTCACTGCCTGATGGAGCACATCTATGGGAGCAGTCATCTGCAGGCGTCTACGAGTTCGCCCAACATTCGTCATCGAGTTCCTCTGAGGTCCCGAATATCTACATCGGCGACGACAGCGGAAATCTGACGGCTCTGACTGCGGCGACCGGTGAGAAACGATGGGTCGTAACGACGAACGCCGACGGATACCCGGAGATGTGCGTGGGGACGGACTCACTGTTTCAGCAGTCCGGGACGACACTCGCCAGTTACGACCGTGTAGACGGGGACCGGCGGTGGGCGTACTCACTTGGATCAGACTATGACGAGAGTCGGCTTTTGATCGCTGATGGGGATCTGATCCTCATCACACGGGAGACTGACCAAGAGCCAGTGATAAAAGCATTCGACGTTGAGACGGGCCATCGTCAATGGTCTGCGCAACTCCCGACAACAGACCAACCGCGAGTTATCGGTGTCTTTGACGAGTATATTGTCTTCGAGAAGAGGGATCGGCTCATGGGTGTTCCAGTACCACTTTCTACTGCCTAACGGAAAGGTGTAGAGTAACCGCTCTTCGGTTACGACTACCCAGATACTGACTGATCTAAGGACTACAAGGAAAATTTCCGATCAGTTCGAGAGACGTGCTGTGTAGTAGCAACGCTCTGATAATGTCGTTAGAAACAGACAGTATGTCGGATGTTAGAGATGCACATTGTCTCTACCAACTCGCAGGTAGGGTATGATAACGGTTCTATGAATCCCTCTCAGCTTGCTATCTGCTTGCCACCGAAAAAGTGTGTTCGATAATCGACTTCACACGAAAGGACTACTCCATCGAGCGCGCTCGCGAGGCACTGGGCTACGATCCGCAGGACAACTCCGCGCATTTCGAGGGCGAGGAGCGGGTCGAAGAACCGCGTTGAAACAGTCGAAGTAGTCGGGTGGGCCGACGATTCTCGGAAGCGGCCGAAGGTCCCGACGCGTTCGGGATGCTGTCTTTCGGTGATACCCGCTCAACGGGGTCTATCTCATTTCCGCGGGAAAATCAGACCGTTCCACGACGGACACGCGTCCCGACGACACTCGGACGTTACAGGCGGCCGAGACGAGTGCCCCCGGCCTGACCTCAATACGTCACGGGGTCTGCTCAGCTGTCGTCTTCGTCGTCAGGTTCGTTCTCTTCGGCTTCGTCGTCGTGTTCGTCGTCTTCAATCTCCTCGTCCTCTTCGTCATCTTCATCATGCTCGTCCTCTGCGGCTTCGTCGTCGTGTTCGTCGTCTTCAATCTCCTCGTCTTCTTCGGCCTCGTCGCCTTCATCGTGCTCGTCCTCCGCGCTCTCAATGTCGTACTCGTACTCCTCTTCGACCAGCGTCAGGGATCCGTCACTGAGTACGTACTTGAGTTCGCCTTCGAAGCCGTCTTTCTGGAGTTCGAACTCTGTCTCGTCCTCGTCGTCTTCGGAGAGATTGAACGAGACAGTTCCGTTTCCGTCGGTCAGTTGCGTTTGATCGTCGTAGGTGACTGAGACGTTCTCGGCGGGACTACCGTCGGCGGAGACAGTTACTTCGAGCGTCCCGTTGTCCAGCACCGCCGTCGCGTCGGCGTGGGTGGGAGTTGTTGCTTCGTCCGTCTGTGCGATCGCTTCGGCCCCAGTCTCGACCGCACCGGTCGCCGCGGCGACGCCGGCGATGCCGACGAGAGCGGCAACGATCAGGATAGCAGTTTTGAGTCGGCTCATGCACTCGGTCCATCGGGCGAGGTCACAATAAACTGGGCCGACGCTCGTCTTCGATTAGCTCGATTTAATCGGATTTAACCGGCGCTCGTGGCCAGCCTGGTACAGCCACTCTGGACAGCACTCTCTGAGCCGGAACGACAGAATTGCAGATCGGTGTCTTCGACGAGTTCGGACCCCGACGGGAGCGACAGTGTCACGCGCCGGCACGGAAGCGAAAGTTTATACAACCGACATTGCAATCGTTCAGATATGGCTCTGATGTCGTCGGTAGTACGATAGCGACGCAGGTACGTTTTCACGCCGGTCCGGCGACCAGCCACGACACCTCTCTTACCCATGAGTGACCTTCCAGACACCTACGACCCGGACGACCGCGAGCAGTACTGGCGCCAGCAATGGCAGGAGATGGATCTCTACAGCTACGACGCCGAGGCGGCTGATCCCGACACGGATTACGTGATCGACACGCCGCCGCCGTACCCGACGGGGAACCTCCACATCGGCAACGCCCTCGGGTGGTGTTACATGGACTTCGCCGCGCGCTATCACCGCCTGCAGGGCGAGGAGGTGCTCTTCCCCCAGGGCTGGGACTGCCACGGACTCCCGACCGAGGTGAAAGTCGAGGAGAACGAGGGGATCCACCGCACGGACGTCCCGCGCGAGGAGTTCCGCCAGATGTGCATCGACCACACCCACGAGCAGATCGACGCGATGAAAGACACGATGCACATGCTGGGGTTCTCCCAGGACTGGGAGCAGGAGTTCCGGACGATGGACCCCGAGTACTGGGGAACGACCCAGGAGTCGTTCGTCGAGATGGCCGACGACGATCTCGTCTACCGCGACGAGCACCCGGTCAACTGGTGTCCGCGCTGTGAGACGGCCATCGCCGACGCCGAGGTCGAGACCGAAGAGGGCGTCGAGGGGACCCTCCACTACATCACGTTCCCCAGCGCCGACGAAGAGGGCGAGGACGTCGAGATCGCCACGACTCGGCCGGAACTGCTGTCCTCGTGCGTCGCGATGGCGGTCCACCCGGACGACGACCGATATGTCGACCGCATCGGCGACACCTTCGAGGTTCCGCTGTTCGGCCAGGAAGTCGAGATCATCGCCGACGAGGAGGCCGATCCCGAGTTCGGGACCGGCGCGGTGATGATCTGTACCTTCGGGGACAAACAGGACGTGACCTGGTGGGCCGAACACGACCTGGACCTGCGGATGTCCTTCACCGAGGACGGCCAGCTCAACGAGAAGGCCGGCGAGTACGAGGGCCTGTCTATCGACGAGGCAAAAACGGTCATCGCCGAGGACCTCGACGAAGAGGGATATCTCAACGACACCGAACCCACGACCCAGAACGTCGGGCAGTGCTGGCGGTGTGACACGCCTATCGAGATCCTCAGCAAAGAGCAGTGGTTCGTCGAGGTCGACCAGGACGAGATCCTCGACCGCGCTCGGGGGGTCGAGTGGATTCCCGACCACATGTACGATCGGCTGGAGGAGTGGACCGAAGGCATGGAGTGGGACTGGGTCATCTCCCGCCAGCGGGTGTTCGCGACCCCCATCCCGGCGTGGTTCTGTGCGAACGACGAGTGTGACCACATCCACGTCGCCGGTCCCGAGGAACTGCCGGTCAAACCCACCGAGGAGGACCCCGAAATCAAGGAATGCCCCGAGTGTGGCGGCACCGAGTGGGAGGGCGAGACCGACGTGATGGACACGTGGATGGATTCCTCTATCACGCCGCTTTTCGTCCGCGGCTGGCCCGACGAACCGTTCCATCCGACGACGCTCCGGCCGCAGGGCCACGACATCATCCGGACGTGGGCGTTCTACACGCTCCTGCGCACGGGAGCGCTGGTGGACGAGATCCCGTGGGAAGAGATCCTCATCAACGGGATGGTCTTCGGTGACGACGGTAACAAGATGTCCAAATCCCGGGGCAACTTCGTCCAGCCCGAAGAGGTCGTCGAGGAACACTCCGCCGACGCCTTCCGGCAGGCGATGGCGCTCGCGGGCAAGCGCGGCGAGGACGTCCAGTTCCAGTGGAAGGAGGTCACCTCCGCCTCGCGGTTCAACACCAAGGTCTGGAACATTACGAAGTTCGCAGCGGGACACCTCGACGAGGACCGCGAACCACTCGACAACCCGGCCTATCGAGACATCGACCGGTGGATCCTCTCGCGGGCCGCCGAGACCGCCGAGATTGTGGCCGAGCACATGGACGACTATCGCTTCGACGCCGCACTGCGTGAGATCCGCGAGTTCGTCTGGCACGACCTGGCCGACGACTACCTCGAACTGATCAAGGGGCGGCTCTATGAGGGCCGACCCGGCGAGCGCGACGCCGCCCGTCAGGGGCTGTTCATCGCGCTGACGGCCTCACTGAAGATGCTCGCGCCCTTTGCCCCCTTCATCGCGGAGGAGGCCTACGACGCCCTGCCCAGCACGGATGGGAGCGTCCACGCGACCGAGTGGCCCGACATCGATCTCCACCCCGAGGAAGTCGAGGACATGGCCGCCGTCGAGCAGGCCGGCGAGATCATCGTCGACGTGGCCTCGACGATCCGCGGCTGGAAGTCCGACCAGGGGATGGCGCTCAACGCCGAACTGGAGAAAGTCGAAGTCTACCCCGACGACGGACCTGAGGAGCGAGCGATCGACACCTACGACCTCAGCGAAGCCGTTAACGCGCCGGTGCTGATGCGCGAAGGCGTGCCCAACGTCGAACTCGTCCCCGTCGAGGTCGATCCCGACCACTCGGTCATCGGACCGGAGTTCCGGGACCAAGCAGGCCAGGTCGTCTCGGCGCTGGAGTCGATGGACCCCAAAGCAGTCAAAGACCAGCTCGACCGCCACGCCGAGGTCGAGGTCGACCTGGGTGACGAACTCGCTGTCATCCCTGGCGAGGCCGTCGACATCGTCGAAGAACACCGCGCGGCCTCCGGCGAGGAGGTCGTCGTCCTCGAATCCGGGACGGCAACGATCCTGATCTACGAGTGATCGGTTGACAATTGCGCCACTGTCACCGACCGGCTACGGCTCGAACTCTCGTTCGGCAGTGCCTGCACCGATCTTCAGGCTGGATGGCCAGACCACAAGCCAGCGTAGCAAACCGATTGTAAAGATAAAAATGCTGGGATAAAATAACAGTACGATTATATTATCTGTCCAATTGATAATTATAATAGCTATAGAAAAATGTAGGAGATAAAAACCCGCAACAATAGCCAATCACGTGAAGCTGTTGGTCCCAAAATGTAGTTCGTATGTTACGATCCGCTTGTCCGAAGGCTTATGAACTCATCGATTCTGGTGAATCAGTAGACGGCGTCGGCTTTGATCGCCAGAACTAGGGAGTTGAAGCGGGAAACCGCCGATGCCTATGTCGAAGATCTCCCGCATCACTCGACGCTAGTGAAGCGGTTTGACAGAATCAAGACGGCACTCTGGCGAGTGCTGCTGCGCCGAGAGGCGCAGTTGCACGAGCCAAGCGGCCACGCCGCCATCGACGCGACGTTCTTCGACCGCGAAAACGCGAGCAAGCACTACTTCCGTCGGACGAATTACCGTGTTCAGACGCTCAAAACAACTGCTCTCGTCGATACAGAAACTCAAGCAATTCTGGACGTTCACTGTACGACCGAGAAACGTCATGACACACAACTCGGCTGGCAGGTCGCCCGCCGCAACGCGGGCGCCCTCGCCAGCCTCGCTGCGGACAAAGGCTACGACTGGAGGGAGTTACGTGAAAAACTCCGCGAAGAGGGCGTCAGACCACTGATTAAGCACCGCAAATTCCGGCCCATCGATCACGCGCATAACGCGCGGATCGATGGGCCTCGCTACCGTCAGAGAGCGATGTGTGAGACCGTCTTCTCCACAATCAAACGCACCCTCGGCGACGCCGTGCGTGCGCGAACTTGGTACGGTGAATTTCGAGAACTCGTTCTGATGTGTGCGGTTCACAACATTAAGCAGTCTCTGAAACAGTGAAATCAAGCTACGTCTGGCGATTCACCACAGCCCATTTTTGGATAACAGCGACCACCTGGTGAACCGCCTCGGGGTCAAGTGGTTCGAGAGACTTCGTCTCTCGTCATCACGGAAATCTCCGATTTCCGGACGACCCCGAGGCATTCGGCCTGCCCCGCCTGTAGAGAACGAGTCCGTCGCGCTTCGTGCGACTCGATCACTTTATGCGGCTCGACCTCAACCAGGCGGTGACTCCGCGTCGGTCGCCTGTTGTCGGTGGGCGGAGCAAGAGCGCGACGATGGCAGCGTTGATGAGTACGCCGACGATACCTTTCTCGACGAGCAGCGTCGCCACACCGTCCCACATGACCAGGAGGGTGATCGTCGAGAGGATCGCCGCGGCGAGGAGGACGCCACTCGCCCACTCGGTGCGGCGCCAGTGGCCGACTGCCCCTGCCAGGAACGCGATCGTGACGACAGCGTACACCACGCTCGCCAGCGCCAGAATCGGTTCCTGCGTAAGGAGCGACGAGAGCAGCCACGAGGTGCCGTTCCATCCCATCGCGTCTTCCGCCTGCACCCAGCCGTTGCTCAGCACCACGTACCACCCGTGAACGAGTCCGTGAAGTGCGAGAAAGACGGCCACAGCCACTCTACGCATGGCTTCCCTCCATACCGATCCGCTCGTCTCCTTCGGTAGTCGGCCGGAAGAGGTGCTCGACGAGCAACGCCAGCGTCGCCACGGTCAGGACGGTGAACATCCCGACCATCGCGACGTCGCCCAGTTGCGCGTAGTAGCCGGCGCTGTTGACCACCGTGTACAGCAACAATCCCAGCGCGACGGGATAGAGTCGCCGGGCGAGCGATCGGCCGCCCAGGAGTCCGATACCCGACGCGAGCAACGCCACGGCAGTCAGGAATTCGGCGAGCAGGTGGTAGGCGATCTCGTACGGTGCAGTCGTCAGTTCCGGGATGTCGCCAGCGACGAGCAGCACGATCCAGAAACCGAGCATAAAGGTACCGACCACGAGAGTGTAGAAGGCACCCAGACGGGTAGTAGTCACAGCAATCACCAGGAAAGCTACGCTCGATGCGAATATCAATCGATACGACAGTTCTCATCGGGAGAGAAACAGGGCACGTCCGGGCGGCAGTACTCGAACGTCCTTCGAGTGACAGGAGCCAGCAGTTACGAGGGTCAGTCGGCGTACTCCCGCGACGACGCCTGACCCGAACGTGTGTGCAGAGCTGGACAGCGCGCCTGTACAGCGCCTCCTGTCGCCCCGCCTGGGAGGTAATTCCTCCGGACCGGCCGCTCCAGCAGTCACACCGTCTGATCTCCTCAGTGATAGGTGCTATGCGCCCTCAGTATGTATTTATCTACTAACAGGTCGTCTCTTAGCACATGGCTTCTGCAATCGGGCTCACTGACCTAACCAAACAGTTCGACGAGAGAACGTCGCTCAACGGCGACGACCTCGCTGTCGAGAACCTCGTGTCTGCGGGCGAAACCGCGGACGCGGCTACGCCAGCGACCGTGGCGATCCCCGTGGGGGTATCACGATGAGCTGGACCGTCGTCGCGCGCAAGGACTTCAACGACGCTCGCCGGTCGCGTTCGCTGTGGGCGCTGTCTGCGGTGTTCCTCGGGCTGGCATTACTGTTTGCCAGCCTCTACGCGTTTGTCCCGGAGTTCTCGGCCGACGCCGATCTCTCGTCAGTCGGGCTGATGACCTTCCTGTCGGCTCCTGTGGCACTGTTCGTCGCGGTCGCGTCGCTGGTCGTCGCGTACAAGTCGGTCGCAGGTGAAACCGAGTCCGGATCGGGCAAGCTCCTGTTGGGCCTCCCGAACACTCGGCGTGACGTCGTCGTCGGGAAAGTCGTCGGCCGCACGCTCGTGCTGACGATTCCCGTCGTGATCGGCCTTGTCGCGATGCTCGCGATCGTTTTCGTCGGCGATGTGGGTTTCTCGGCTGTTGACTACGCGCTGTTCGGGCTGGTGACGCTGCTGTTCGTGCTGGTCTACGTGGCCTTCTTCGTCGGTATCTCGGCCGTAACTGCCTCGACCGCCAGGGCGGCCACCCTCAGCGTGCTCGCACTGGTGATCCTGGAGTTCGCCTGGGACGTCGTCCCGATGGGTGCCTGGTTCGTCGCCAACGGCTTCCAGGTTCCCCCGGGCCTGTTCAGCGGTGCGCCGATGCCGAACTGGGTCGCGTTCCTCGCGAACATGCCGCCCAGCTCGGCTTACATGAACGCCATCGCCGGCGTTCTCACAGGCTCGATGAACGGAAGCGGTCCGTGGTACCTCTCGCGCTGGTTCAGCCTGGTCGTCCTCTCGGTGTGGGGAATCGTTCCCCTGGTCGTCGGCTACTTGCGCTACAATCGTGCTGATCTCTGATCGAGTATGCTGTCACTCTCACGTTTCACGAAGGCGCTCGGCGTCCCGTTCTGGAACCGTGACGAACGCCGTCTTCGGGCCGGATGGCGGATCGTCGCCATGCTGGCGCTGTACCTCGTTCTCACGATCAGTTCGATGACTGCGATCGACGCGGGCTTCGACGGGTACGAAGAGTACGCTGCGCCGTTCGCTCTCGTCCTGACCGCAGTTCTGACAGTCTGGCTGGCCACACAGTACCTCGATCGTCGGCCGTTTCGTTCGCTGGGGCTTCGACTCGATAGGACCTGGTGGCGTGAGTTCGGAGTCGGCATCGGGCTCGGGCTGTTCCTGACCGGCGGCGTGCTAGCGATCTACCTCGTGGCCGGGTGGGCGACGATCGAAGGGTGGTTCGTCGCCGAAGAACGGACATTCCTCAATGCCTTCGGGCTGCGCGTAGTGATCTATGCGGCCGTCGCGTTCCTCGAAGAGCTCCTGTTTCGGGGGTACTTCATCACGAACGCGACCGAAGGAGTCCCGTCGCGGTTCGTCGGCCTCTTCGACGGCATCGTTCCGCGACGCTGGCTCGGCGCGATTCCCGTTGTCGTCGCCGTGTTCGTCTCCTCGCTCGTGTTCGCGCACTTTCACGGCGATTCGCTGACCGCCATGCAGTATATCCACTTCTGGCTGGCGGGCGTGCTGCTGGCGCTTCCGTACGTCCTGACCGGGCGGCTCGGCGCCTCGATCGGGCTCCACTGGGCGTTCAACGTCGGCATGACGAGCCTGTTCAACGTCGAAGGCGGCCTTCCGGCGTTCGTCCGACTCGGGTTCGACGGGCCGGCGCTGTGGGTCGGCGAAACCGCACTGACCGAAACCGGCATGATTGTGGTGACCATTGGAGTCGTATTGCTGTGGGCGCGCTCGCGGGGCCTGACGGGACTCGACGAGTCCTTCCGCCGAGACGCTGCGGAGCCGGACCGATCGGTGCCGCTCGACGACTAATCACCCGTTCTCGGCACCGATTCGCCGGAAAGCCATGCCGAGGCGCCACAGGGGCGAACAAGCAGGGACGTCGGTGTCGTCAGTCGTCTCGATCGGACACCAGCGCACGGATCCCGCCGATCACCAGTCTATCGAGCGAGCGGGCAGCAGTGCCGTAGGCGAGAAAGAAGACGACCATCGCGAACACGCCGATAGGATCGGTCGTGCTGACCTCAGCAGTCGCGATAGCGGGGATCAGCGCCGACAGCGTCTCCACCGCGGATTCGAACGTCATCGCTGCGACGATCGAGCCGGCGAGGAATACCAGTACATAGCCTGCCGTCCGTAGCGACGAGGGCGTGACGCGTGACCACAGGCGAAGTTGCGCCTGGTCGTACGTGCCGACCCCGAGCGCCGCCAGTTGGCGCTGCAACTGATCGATGACGGACACGGCAAGGACGAACCACAGGGCCACCGCGAGCGCGAACCGGACGAACGACGGCGAGAGATCGAGAACCGTTTCGCTGAATACCGTGACGATCGCCGGCGTTACGCGATCGACGAGTACGTAAAACAGGAGATACCCGAGACTCGCCTCGATCGGTCCGTACGCCGGGAGTTCGACAGTCCCCTCGTCGATCGTGTGTGCCGTGCCCGGGCCAGACGTGTCCATTGTATCGAGACGAGGACTCCCCTCCAATATAAAAAGCACAGGGTGGATGCACCGGCACTCACGGCGGGTGTGGGTGACTGCGGAGCTGCGCGTGTCCGGCTAGGAGGCAATGACTGTTGGCGGGACTAGGTTTTTGCTCTTGCCTGACAGCCATGGTCTATGGGACTCGAGGAGGACGCACTCGACTATCACCGCCGGGACCCGCCCGGCAAGATCGCGATCGAAACGACCAAACCGACCAACACCCAGCGCGACCTCTCGCTGGCGTACTCGCCCGGGGTCGCCGCACCCTGCCGGGAGATCCGGGACACGCCGGGCTCGGTCTTCGAATACACCGCGAAGGGCAACCTCGTGGCGGTGGTTTCTGACGGGAGCGCCACCCTCGGTCTGGGCGATATCGGGCCACAGGCGAGCAAGCCCGTCATGGAGGGCAAGGGGGTGCTGTTCAAGCGCTTCGCCGACATCGACGTGTTCGATCTGGAGCTAGACACTGACGATCCGGACGGGATGGTGCAGGCGATCGCGGCGATGGAGCCGACCTTCGGCGGGATCAACCTCGAAGACATCAAGGCACCCGAATGCTTCGAGATCGAGGCGCGCCTGCGCGAGCAACTGGATATCCCGGTCTTCCACGACGACCAGCACGGGACGGCGATCATCTCCGGGGCGGCACTGCTGAACGCTGCCGAACTGGCGGGCAAGGATCTGGACGAACTGGAGGTCGTCTTCTCGGGGGCCGGTGCCAGCGCGATCGCCAGCGCGCGCTTTTACGTGTCGCTCGGAATCGAACGGGAGAACATTACGATGTGTGACTCCTCGGGGATCATCACCGAATCGCGGGCCGAGGAGGTCAACCGTTTCAAACGGGAGTTCGTCAGCGACCGTCCCGAGGGCGATCTGGCGGACGCGATGGAGGGGGCAGACGTGTTCGTCGGGCTATCGGTCGGCGGGATCGTCAGCCAGGAGATGATCCAGTCGATGGCACCGAACCCGATCGTCTTCGCGATGGCCAACCCCGATCCCGAGATCGGCTACGAGGCGGCCAAGACCGCCCGTGACGACACGGTCATCATGGCGACCGGTCGCTCGGACTACCCCAACCAGGTCAACAACGTGCTCGGGTTCCCGTTCATCTTCCGGGGCGCGCTGGACGTGCGGGCAAGAGAGATCAACGAGGCGATGAAGGTCGCGGCTGCACAGGCGCTGGCCGATCTCGCGCGCCAGGACGTTCCCGACGCCGTCGTCAAGGCCTACGGAGACGAGCCGCTGCAGTTCGGTCCGGAGTACATTATTCCGAAGCCGCTGGACCCGCGCGTGCTCTTCGAGGTGACGCCGGCCGTCGCCGAGGCGGCGATCGAGTCGGGGTGTGCCCGGACGGAGCTCGACACCGAAAAGTACGTCGAGCGACTGGAGAGTCGGCTGGGCAAGTCGCGCGAGATGATGCGCGTCGTGCTGAACAAGGCAAAGAGCGATCCCAAGCGCGTCGTGCTGGCGGAAGGTGACGACGAGAAGATGATCCGTGCGGCCTACCAGCTCGTCGATCAGGGGATCGCCCGCCCGCTGTTGATCGGCGACCGTGACCGGATCGACGCCGTCGTCGAGACGCTGGGACTGTCGTTCGAGCCGGACGTGCTCGATCCGGCCGTGGCGGATCTGGATCGCTACGCCGAGTGGCTCTACGAGCAGCGCCAGCGCAAGGGCGTCACCCGGCGAGAAGCCGCCGAGCTGGTCCAGAACGGCGACTACCTCGGCAGCGTCCTCGTGGAGATGGACGAGGCCGACGCGCTTTTGACTGGACTTACCCATCACTACCCGTCGGCACTGCGGCCGCCGCTGGAAGTCGTCGGGACCGCTCCGGACGCCGAGTACGCGGCCGGCGTGTACATGCTGACGTTCAAGAACCGGGTCGTCTTCTGTGCCGACGCGACGGTGAACGTCGCGCCCGACGCGGACGTGCTGGCGGAGGTGACCTGCCACACCGCCGAACTCGCCAGGCGATTCAACGTCGAGCCCCGGGCCGCGCTGCTGTCGTACTCGGACTTCGGGAGCGTCGACACCGAGGGTGCCGCGATACCGCGCCGCGCGGCCGAGCGACTGCGGTCGGACCCGAGCGTCGACTTTCCCGTCGACGGCGAGATGCAGGCCGACACGGCACTCGTCGAGGAGATGCTCACCGAGAGCTACGACTTCTCCGAACTCGACGAGCCGGCGAACGTGCTGGTCTTCCCGAACCTCGAGGCCGGCAACATCGGGTACAAACTCCTTCAGCGACTGGGCGGGGCCGAGGCGATCGGTCCCATGCTCGTTGGGATGGACAAGCCGGTCCACATCATCCAGCGCGGCGACGAAGTCAAAGACGTGGTCAACCTCGCCGGCGTGGCCGTCGTCGACGCACAGCAGGAGTGAACCACGGGCCGGACTATCAGCTGCACTGGACGAAGCGGTGCTCGTGGGTGCTGTGACGATCCGTAAGCCACGCCGTCCGATTCCGAGACCACGGTGAAAGTGAACGCAGGCGCAACAGGCACTCGATTTGAGCGCAAGAGACTTGTTTGATAGCTGAGCAGATCGGTGTATGGAGCGACGCCGTTTCCTGCTCGGAGTCGGGTCAGCTTCACTCGTGGCCGGGTGTTCGTCGACTCTGCTCGACGGCAGGACCAGGACCCCGGAAAGTGCGGCCGTGCGGATCATAGCCGATCAAGCATACAAGGACGCTGAAGAAGCAATCGCCAACGCGCTATACGACGCCGGTCTCAGCGAGGACATCGACATCGAGTTCGAGACTATGGGTTCCTACGGCGAAAGAGAGAGTACTTATATATCGGCGCTGGGCGCCGGTCGGAGCGGTCCGGACATCTTCATGATGGACTCGGGGTGGACGATCCCGTTCATCGTCCGCGACCAGCTCGTCAACCTGAGCGAGGAGCTGTCTCAGGACACGCTTGATTACGTCCAGAACGACTACCTGGGCTCGGCGGTCCAGACGGCGAGCGATCCCGAAACGGGAGACCTCTACGGCCTTCCGCTGTTCCTGGACTACCCGGTGATGCACTACCGGAAGGACCTCGTCGAGGAGGCGGGCTACGATCCCGAGGGCGAGAACTGGGCGACCGAGCCGATGACCTGGCAGCGCTTCTCAGAGATCGCCGCCGACGTCTGGGAGCAGAGCAGCGTCGATTACGGGTTCACGACCCAGGCGGACGAATACATCGGGCTGTCCTGCTGTACGTTCAGCGAGACGATGACATCGTGGGGCGGCGCGTACTTCGGCGATCACAGCAACCTCTTCGGGCCGGTCGGCAACCGCCCGGTCACCGTCAACGAAGAACCGGTCCACGACACGATCAAAATGATGCGGTCATTCGCCGAGGGGCCCGACGCCGAGAACGCACTTGACGGGTACCAGCAGGTCACGAACACGGATGTCTTCGAGTTCGACGAAGAAGACGCGCGTGGGCCGTTCACAGACGGAAACGCGGTCTTCATGCGCAACTGGCCGTACGCGATCGCGGCGACGCTCAGCGCCGACGACTCTCCGATCACCGCTGACACGTACGGGACGATGCCGCTGCCCTACGCCGTTGAAAAGGGCGAGGGCAACTACGAGGGCACCGGCGGGTCGAGTCACGCGTTCGACGGCTGGCACCTCTCCGTCAACCCTCACAGCGTTCGGAAGGACGACGCCATTCAGGTACTGGAGGCGTTCGCCAGCGAGGACGTGATGCTCACCATTCTTGAGAACGTCGGCAACCTGCCGCCGGACCCGGCTGTCACGGAGCAGGCGAACCCGGATAATGTCGGCGCGATCGGGAACCACCGCGACACGCTGGCCGTCGCAGCCGAGAACACGGTCGCGCGCCCGGTGACGGCCGTCTGGTCCGACCAGTCGCCGGTCGTCGCCGAGGAGGTCCACGCCGCCTATCGCAACGAGAAGTCCCCCGAGAGAGCCATGTCAGACCTCGAAGAACGGTTGTTGGAGATCGAAAATAGGTGATACCTCTACTGATACAGACTATTCCACATCGATTGCACGGCGGCGTCCTCGCGAGTGGAACGAGCGAGGGCTCGGAAGTTGAGCCCCGGGAATCGTCCGGTGTCCTCGCGAGTCTTCCGGTGTGCGATCAGCGCAGTCAATTGACATCCACCTCCGCCTGAAGACGGAGGAATCCCGAGGTTGGGATATTACGGTTTGCAGTCCACCACCTCGGCCTGCGGTTGGAATCCGCAGGAGAGGTCATACAGGTAGACTCCGGGCTGTGCCAACCAGCCGGTACTCCTATCTCCGTCCAAACTGGACGCAGACTCGGAGTTACTTTCGTTGCTGTTGAGACGGATGTTCTCCGCCCCGTTCACGTCGGCGTTGAACGCTGCATCACACGACTCGCAGACGTACAACCCGCGTTCAACACGCTGACTGTCGTCTTCTTTCCCGCACACACAACACGTTTTACTCGTGTCTTGCTCGGACACTTCCATGACCTCGATACCCTCGACCTTTGCCTTGTATTCGAGGATATCCGTGAGGCGGTCGAACGCCCACCCGTGCAAGTCGAGGTTGCCATGTTTGCCCCAGTTTTTCGCCTCGCCGTTCTCGTCCTCGCGGACGCCCTCTAAGTCCCCGACGTTGATGCGGCCAACTCCTTTCTCGACACACCTTTCAACGATGTGTTTCGCTAAGGAGTGGAAGAAGTGGGTACGGCGTTCCGACCACTTGTGGTGGAGTCGTCTGGCCCGTTCACCCCCACTATCGTTGCATTTGGCGATTTCTTTCGGGAAGTAATAGCCGTCCTGTTTCAGGCGGTTGCCGGGGTAGAGATCAGCGTCTTCAGTGCTGTAGGCGACGGCGGCGAAGTTGCTGATGCCGAGGTCGATACCTGCCGTCGCCTCTCCGGGAGCGTCGGGTGTCTCGATTTCGTCTTTGCAGACGAGGTGCAACTCCCATCGCTCGTTCTGCTTGTCGTAGACAGCGCGAACCTGTTGCAGGTTATCAACTTCGACACCGGGGCGCGTCTCGTACTCGACAAGGATGTATTCCCACGCTTTCGGGTGTTCCTTGTGATTCGCGCCCTTTGACAGGCGGACGCGATTGTTTTTGGTGTCGTGGCGGATACCGTTCTGCTTCCACGTCACGGTGGAACGCGGGTGTTCTTCGTGAACGCGACGGCCCTGTTGGTCGTAGTAGTTCTCTTTGCGGTAGCCGGGCGGATTATCCCTGTCATCGTCGCTGGAGTACCACGAGTTGAAGGCTTCAGCGAGTTCCTCCAGAACCCGCTGACTGGACTGACTATGCAGCCCTTTGTACGTTGGATGGGTCTTCAACTCGTCTTTCAACTCCTCGTGGTCGGGGATCTCGTCCGTCTCCTCCCAGACTTGGCGGGTGTGGTAGTTAGCGACGTTCCAGAGCTTGCTGGCACTCCACCCGTGGCGGTCAAGCGAATCCTCTACCTGACTATGGTTGCGGATTTTCGCTCGATGGGTGCGGTGGACGTCTAGCATCGTGAAACGCCTGTATAATCGCTTATATTCGTTTCACTTGTAAAGGTTGGGTTTGAGAACGGTAGAATATCCAGCCCCGTTGGAGTCGGTGGAATGAGTCACTGAGTGACGGCACGTATCCACGGCCTGAAGGCCGTGGTATTGCGCCTGTTCAGCGTATAACAGCGACGACGGCGCTATCGTCGGTCCGACGACGGCCCTTCGAGCACCCGCGGTATCTCCCCGGGCGTCGAGACGGTCGACATCGGTTCGACCGGTCCGTCGGCGGGCGGCTCTCCGACGAGTATCGACGACAGCCCCGCCGACGCCGCCCCGACCACGTCCGTCTCGTAGTTGTTACCGACGTACACTGCGCGATCGGTCGCCGCGTCGAGTGCGTCGAGCGCGCGCTCGAACGGCTCCGGATCGGGCTTGGCGGGGACCTCGTAGCCGGCGTAGACGAGGGAATTGAGATACCGTTCGAGACCGAGCGTTTCGAGTTTTGGGTCCTGCATATCCGGACCGCCATTGGTCACCATCGCGAGCGGATAGCGCTCGGCGAGTCTTTCGACGGCTTCGGCCGCACCGTCCAGAAACCGGACGTTGCTGTGGTCGCGCTCGGCCGCGTACGCGTCGGCCACCTCGCGACCGAGCCCGCGATCGTAGCCGTTTTCCTCGGCCAGATCGGCGAAACACAGCCGTCGGCGTTCGAGCATCGAGTCGGCGCGGTCGGCGTAACTGTCGACGCGCTCGACGTACGCCTCGGGTGAGAACACCGGCTCGACGCCGACCGTCTCGAACGCGGCCGGCAGGAGTTGTTCGGTCCCGCGAACGTACTCACAGAGCGTCCCGTCCAAGTCCAGCAGGACCGCGTCGTACGCCGTCATGTTCGCGTCTCCGTGTTGCGGCCGTAGATGATTTGCGGTTCCGTCCGGCGACCAGAACTAACCCGGACTCGGTCGTGACCGCGCTGTCAGGACGATCCCACCGAGGACGACGGCCCCGCCGACGACTGTCATCGCGGGCGGCACCTCACCGAGCAACACCAGCGCGAGCAGCGTACTTCCGACGGGTTCGCCAACCAGCGTCACGCTGACGACGCTCGACTCGACGTGCGCGAGCGCCCAGTTGACGACGGTGTGTCCGAAGATCCCCGGGCCGACTGCCATCCCGAGAAAGAGTGCCCACTCCCGGGGCGGATACGGGCCCAGCGACGCGCCCTGCCCGACAGTCCAGACGAGCAGTCCTGCGGCACTGACAGTGTAGACGACGATCACGTACGGGACCAGCGGCAATCGCTGGCGAAGCGACCGCCCGGCGAGCACGTACCCCGCAGCGGCGACCGCCCCAAGCAGTGCGAGCGCGTCCCCGTGGAGAGGATTCGCACCCGCGAACGCGCCGCCGGAGAGCAGATCACCGATCGACAGGAGTACGCTTCCGAGCAGCGCGACGCCGATACCGAGGGCCATCGTCCGGTTCAGAC
Source organism: Halapricum hydrolyticum (assembly GCF_025517535.1). Classification (NCBI taxonomy): domain Archaea; kingdom Methanobacteriati; phylum Methanobacteriota; class Halobacteria; order Halobacteriales; family Haloarculaceae; genus Halapricum; species Halapricum hydrolyticum. Next base: position 16,919 of record NZ_JAOPKC010000014.1, on the reverse strand, counting down.
GTTCCTCAAGCAGCCAGACGGCGCCGACCGCGACGAACACCGGCTGGGTCTGGACGAGCGTGACAGAGGCGGCAACGGTGGTCCAGTCGAGGCTCTCGAACCAGGCGGCGAAGTGTGCGGCAAGCGCCAGTCCGGACGAGACGGCGACCAGCCAGTCACGCGTCGACAGACGGGCGAACTGCTCGCGATAGCGGACGACCGCGACGGGTGCGAGCAGCAGCGTCGTGAACAGCACGCGATAGAAGGCCGCGACCGAGGAGGGGGCGCGACTCCAGCGGATCAGGATCGCGCTGGTGCTGACCGCGACGACGGCGATCGCGAGCGCAGCCAGCGGCGGTACTGCAGGCGTGTCACTGTCCACGACCGGATCTCGGCCGCCGGGTGATTTATGCTTTCGTTACGGCCTTTCGAGCAGTTCCTTCGTCTTCCGATGACGGTACCGAAACATCGGTTCGAAGCCGATCCACGCGAGCGGATTCGCGACGCGACCGACCGGTCCCCCGGGCAGGTCGTACTCGACGAAGTCCCGGACGACCGTCGCCCCGTCGTCGCGGTAAAACGAGTGTGTGTGGACCCAGCGCGGGAACGGTCCCTCGGCCATTTCGTCGCGGAACATGGCGTGGTCGTCCGTTTGTTCGCGGGCGACGATCTCCGAGACCCACCGCTGGCGCGGCCCCACGCCGAACGGCTGGACCGTCGAGACGATCGTCGAACCCGTTTCGAGGACGTCCGGATCGGGTTCACCGTCGGGACCGCGTTCGGATTCGACCCGCAAGTGCATCCACCCCGGAGTGAGCGCGACCAGCCCGTCGCCGGTCGAGTGGAACTCCCAGACGTCCTCGAACGGGGCCTCGACGCGAACCGACCGCTTGTACGTTGCCATACCAGCCCTTTCGAACTCGAGGAAGATATGTCAGCGGGTTGCAGTCGACACTGTCTCTATCCCTGGCAGCCAGAAAAATTCAATTTACGGCCACTATTCTACTGGAAAATCTCGTCGGGATCGGCTTCGGTGCGGTCACGCCGGGTGACCAGCAGGTCTTCGAGCGCTTCGCTCAATTGCGTCTCGTTGGGGAGTGCGTGGATCTCGCAGTCGAATTCGACCGATTCAGTGGTGATCCGCGACTCGATCGTGTACGCGTGGGTCTGGAACGGGCCGAGCTGCTCGGTGACCAACTCGAGCAGCGTCATCTCCATGTCGTCGCTGAACTCCGGCGGTGTGTGATCGACCGAGGTCTGCAGGACGTTGGCCCAGCCGTCGATGAATCCCGAGGCCATGTTGTTGCCCAGCTCTTCGAGCGCGCTCCTGTGCATCTGTGTGAGCCCGTCGCCGTCGGGGTCGGTCGGCAGCATTTCGTCGGCGACACGATAGGCCGACTCCTCGGAAAACATAATCGCCAGGTGACCGCTGGGTTTGCCCTCGAACTCCAGGATCGTCCCGACGTAGGAGTCGTCGTCCAGACTCGTCGAGATGTCGTCGATCGGCGTGAAGTTGATCCCCGAGATCTCGGTATCGGTCTCGATCCCGGTAAACCCCGTCACGCGCTCGGCGGCGGCCCTGGTTCCACCCCTCGTCAGGTCACTGAAGACCGATAGTTTGTCCAGCGGGAGCGGCGCCGACGCGTCGTCACCGTCCTCGAAAAGGTCGCTATCGGCATCTTCGAAGAGATTGCTGTCGTCCGCCGTGTCTGTGTCGAACGTCGCATCGTCGAACGCAGATCCGTCGTCTGTCTCTGACGCGTCGTCTCGCTCGGTGCTCTCCTCGTCCGTGATCGAGCCGTTCGAGAGCAGCGTCTCCAGGGACTGCGCGTCGGGCACGAGATACAGCTTGATCCGCCCGGGAAGATCGACGGCGTCGATACTGCCCTGGAACAGCGGCGTGCTTTCGGCGTCGTCGCTGACCGACTCGAAGCCGAAGTCGTGTGCGGCCGGGTCGGGCACGTACGTCACTGTCTCGACCGCCAGATCGCCACTGACGTACGATTCCCACTCTCGAACGAACGCGTCGAACAGCTCGCCCGCTAGGTCGTCGACACCCCCGCCGCTACTGTCTCGCATCAGCGATCGTGACCCCTCGTCGAAGGTCAAGATCGCCGTTCCGGACAGCGGGCCAGCAACCTCGAACTTGAGACACTCCTCATCGCCGGTCAAAAGCGCCGCGACCAGATCCTGCTGGCTGGTGATCCGGATCCGGGTTGCGCCGATCTTCGTCTCGACGCCGATCGCATCCGAAAACCGCTCGCCCGCTCGCTCTGCGCCGTCTCTCGTCCTGAGGTTGAGCTGTTCAAGCGAGTCGGCATCCACCTGCACTGGACTCACCTCCTGTGTCCGGAGTGTGTCCCGGACGTCCGCGTCGTTCGATCGCAGCTCTGGACTCCCATTACGCGGGAGACTCGTCTACTGGCGTTAAGACCTTTGGGAGCAGTTCTCAATTGTGGTAATCGGGTGGCTGGGGCCGTCTCCCGGCACTATAGGAATCTCGACGACGAGCGAAACGATCGTCCGGCATAGCTGGAGGCTCCCGAACGATCGTCCAGCCTACGACGGGACGACAGTGATCCGTTTGCCCCGGTCGATCGCCTGTTCTAGCTCTTCGGCGATCGCGCTCCCGCGAGACACCTGGATCTCGCCGCCGCGAGAGACCGTTGCTGTGAAGAGGTACTCGCCGTCGGCCTGGACTTCCACGGTGTCGCCCGTGTACTCGTGGGCCGGAACGAGCACGTGGCGAGAGGTGACCTCCGGGGTGACGACGTCGCCGGCGGGACCGGCCGATCCGGTGTCACCGCTCTCGCCACTCGATCCGGATTTTCCGCCGGGTCGCTCGTCGAAGGTGCGCACGTCGATGTCGATGCCGAGTCGGTTCTCGATGTCGGAGATCCGGCCGCCGCCTTTGCCGATGACGTGGCTGATATCGTGCTGTTCGACCCAGACGACCGCACGATTTGACCCCTGGAGTTCGACCTCGACGTGGCCGTCGGCGACCGAGCGGATCTCGCGCTGAATCTCCTGGCGTGCGAGCCGGTCGACGCCGCTTTCGTCGCTCTCGCCCTCGTTCAGCGGCACCGTCACGACCTGGCGGTTGAACGTGTAGATCTCGTACTCGGGACGGCCGGTCTCGAAGTCCTGAATGGTGATGACCGGCCGGGCGAGATCCTCTTCCATCAGCCCCTCCGGCACTTTGACCTCCGTCTGCACGTCGTAGACCTTCGCGATCTCGCCGGCTTCGATGTAGACGACCGTGTCGACGATCTGGGGGATCATCCCGAGTTCGACCCGTCCGACGAGTCGCTGGAGCGCGTCGATCGCGCGGGTCGCGTGGACGACGCCGATCATCCCGACGCCGGCCAGCCGCATGTCCGCAAAGACCTCGAAGTCGTCGGTCTTGCGAACCTCGTCGTAGATGGTGTAGTCCGGTCGGACCATCAAAAGCGAGTCGGCGGTCTTGGCCATCTCCCCGCCCAGTGCCGTGTATTGGGTGATGTCCGCGCCGACCTGCAGGTCCCGGGGTTTTTCCATGGTCTTGACCGCGTAGTCGTTGTCGTTGAGGAACTCCGCGACTGCCTGGGCGAACGTGGACTTGCCGGCCCCCGGCGAACCGGAGATGAGGACGCCACGCTGCCGCTCGGCGAGGCGATCCCGGAGTTCGTCGGCGTACTCGTAGTCGTCCAGGTCGGTCTTGACGATCGGACGGACCGCGGTGATCTCCAGGGCGTCCGAGAAGGGGGGTCGGGCGATGGCGATCCGGTACTCGCGGAACTGGACGATGCTCATCCCGGGCTCGTCCAGTTCGAGGAACCCGTCGGGGCTGGCCCGGGCACCCTCCTCGATCTCGTGAGCGTACTCTTTCAGTTCGGATTCGGTGGCCGGTTCGTCGCGGATCCGCTGGTAGTGCATGTCGCCGATATCGCCGCGCTTGGCCTTCGGGGCGACGCCAACCTTGAGGTGGACCGACATCGTCGACTCGTCGAAGAAGTTCTCGATCGTGAGCCGCTGGACGTCCCGACCGTGGGGTTCGAGATACATGACCGCAAGTCCCTTCGCTCGTGCGACCTCGCTCTGGACGACGTCGCTGGTCAGAAGCGTCGCGTCGCGCTCGGCGGCGATATCGCGGATCAGCGCGTCGATCTCTCCTTCGCCGGCCTCGCGTTTCTCCACTGCGTCCGGGCGGCGACCGACGTACTCGACAGTGATGTCGCCCGCGTCGTGGAGGTCGGCGAGTTTCTGCAATTCCTCGAGGCCGTCCCAGCCCTGCTGGCGGCTGTCGTTGGCCTGCGCTTCGAGTTCGCCGACGACCGCCTCGGGGACGACAATCGTCGCCCCTGCGAGGTCGCCGTCGGCGATCTGCTCGGACACGCGGCCGTCGATGACCACGCTCGTGTCCGGTACTACGTCCATGCCTGATCTGGGCGACCGAGACTGATAAACACGATGACTCCCCCTCCCCTCGCGGATCCCGCGACCGTTCGCTGGCTCCTACTTCCCGTACTGGCGCTTGCAGCGGTTCTCGAACGCCCGGATCCGTTCGAACTCCCGTGGACTGCCGACTGTCGTGGCGTCGAGGACTTCTCTGCTCCCGTCGGCGTAGACGCCGACGCTCTCGATGTAGACGCCCATCGCCCCGTTGGTCTGCTCGAACTCGATGGCCTCGATGTCGCTGTTGGTCATCGTGTGAGACTGCCGGGCCGGGATACAAATACGCTCCCCTGATACGGACTTCGACAGCCTAGGGTCTGTATACCTCTATAAGGGCCCCCTGTTACCGTCGCACATGTGCCGCGCGTTACTCCTCGACGCCCGTGGCCCGCAAGTACTCCTCCAGCAGCGTCGGGAACTGCCCGCCCCGGACGTACCGGAGGCCGAACCGATCGGCCCACGCGATGATGCCCCGGTCCTCGGTGACGACGCCGGCGTCGAGTTCCTTCGCGAGCACGAGCAGATCGAAGTCCTCCCGGGAGTCGAGCACGCCCTGGCGCAGCGCCTGGCGGTACTTGTCCCGGAGGTTCGAGAGCACGCGATCGGCCTCGGTCATGTACTCCTCGCCCGAACCCAGCTTGTCGGGATCGAGTTGCTCGACTTCCCGAAGTGCTTCTTCGGAGACCCTGAGCCCTCGATCGACCCGATCGCTCATCTCGTCGACGAACTGGTAGACGATATCGGCGGGGATGTCCACGCCGTAGCGATCGGGGCTTTTCCGGACGACCCAGGTCTCCAGCCGCTCGAAGACCTCCTCGCTCACGTCGCGCTCGCGGAGCATCGTCACGAGTTCGTCGTGGATCGAGGGCGGCATGTGACAGGAGATGTTGAGTTGCAGCCTGGCCGTCGCGATGAGATCGAGGAGCCTGAGAACGGCGTCTTCCAGCGACTCCTCGGGCTCGCGGATCGCTTCGGTGATGAAAAGCGACGTGTCGAGCACGAACTGCTGTCGCGGCAGTTCCGGGGGCATATCCGGGCATTGTACGTCGAAACCTATAGAACCACCCCCGTTGCTTTTGTCCGAATCAAGTGTAGTGGTAGCTATGGACAGGGACGTCTGGCACGAGCGACTCGAGACGAGCGCCGACAGCCCGTCGGAACTGTTCGAGCACCTCCAGACCCGCACCGACCAGGGGCTGGAGTATTACTACCTGCCCGACGCCCGCCACGGTCTCGAACGCGGGACGGTCCTCGTCGAGACGACCGGCGCTGTCGTCCGGGGCTACCCGAGTGTCCCGCGCGTGCTCGTGCTCGATCCCGGCGTCCGGAACTACTTCGAGGGCGACCGCATCACGATCGAGGAGAAGCTCAACGGATTCAACGTCAGGATCGCGGACGTCGACGGCACGACGGCGTTCACCCGCAGCGGGTACGTCTGCCCGTATACGACCGAACGCGCTCGCGAACTGCTCGATCCGGGCGAGTTCTTCGCCGACCATCCCGAGAAGATGCTCTGTGCGGAACTGGTCGGCCCGGAGAACCCCTACACGGTACACGATTACGACGGTGTCGAGACCAACGCCTTCCGGGTGTTCGACGTCCGCGATCGGAGGACCGGCCGGCCGCTCGCGCCCGAGCGGCGGCGCAAACTGTGCGCCGAGTACGGGTTCGAACAGCCGCAAACCTTCGGCTGGCACGACACCGACGAGGCCGCCGGGGCCGTCCGCGACGCTATCGAAACCCTGGACGCCGAGGGCCGGGAAGGCGTCGTGATGAAATCCGAGGACGGTCAGTCGCTGTTGAAGTACACGACCGAGGCGACCCATCACGCGGAACTGGCGTACGCGTTCTCGCTGCCCTTCGAGTACGGCCGGGACTTCCTGTTCTCGCGGCTCCTCCGGGAAGCGTTTCAGACGGTCGAATTCGAGGAATCACCCGAACGGCGCCGCGAGCGGGCACACGACCTCGGCGAGTCGATCCTCTTGCCGATGGCCGGGGCGATCGAAGCTGTCGCCGACGGCGAGACGGTCGGCGAACGACACACGGTCCGGGGCGATCCCGAGACGGTCAACGCCCTCCTCGAGCACCTCCGGGAGTTTCAGCTGACGATCGACGTCGAGTCGGATCGTCGTCTCGACGGTGAGCGCGTCGTCACGTTCACCAAGGTCTCCGCCTCGACGAACGACCGGATCGAGCACTACCTCGACGGTGGAATCGTCGACGAGTAGGACGGTTCGAGAAGACGGACGTTCGCAATCACTCTATTTCCAGTTCTCCGCTGCCCCCGTCCTCACCCTCGGCACCTTCAGGCCATTCCAGTTCGAACTCGATGCTGAGCTCTTTGGGACCGTCTGTCGGCCCCTCGCGCTCGGCTTTGACCTCGAACGTCGGGCGGGCTGGCGGGCTCATCGTCACGGACTCGCTGCCCGCTTTGAGCGTGATATCGGAACCCTGCTCCAGGTTTTCAGCGACGGTGCGCAGAAACGACGCGATCTCTTCGTTGCTCTGTCGGCTTTCGGACTTGAACAGTACTTCTTCAGGCATACGTGACGGATACGTTCCGTGGCCTGATAACTGTGTATGCGCTGGGGTGACGTCTGAGCGCAGACGATCGCCCGCCGCACACCGGCCAATATCCCCGTCAGCGGCAAGCACATGTGGCCGTAGCCGAATGAAAGGTATGCGAACGACAACAGTTCTCGTGATCGGTGGCGGTGCGACCGGCACTGGTATCGCCCGTGACCTCGCGCTCAGGGGCGTGGACGCGACGCTGGTCGAACGCGGCGGCCTCGGGAGCGGTACCTCGGGACGCTCGCACGGGCTACTACACAGCGGCGCACGCTACGCGGAGTCAGATCGGGTCGGAGCCGAAGAGTGCATCGAAGAGAGTCGGATCCTCAAAACCATCGCGGGCGAGTGCATCCGCGATACCGGCGGCCTGTTCGTCCAGCTGACCGGGGACGATCCCGAGTACTTCGAGGAGAAGCGCAGCGCCTGCGAGGCCGTGGGGATCCCGACAGAGACACTCGACGACGAGGCCGTCCGCGACCGTGTCCCGGAGATCGCGGCGGACGTCGAGCGGGCAATGGAAGTGCCCGACGCCGTGATCTACCCCTCGCGGCTGGTCGCCGCGAACGCGGCCGACGCCCGCGATCACGGGGCGACGATCCACACCCACGCGCCGGTGGAGGCGATCGCGGCCGACGACGGCCGTGTCCAGCACGTCACCGTCGGCGGGAGCGTCGACGAGCGAATCGAGGCCGAGTACGTCGTCAACGCGACGGGAGCCTGGGCCGAGCAACTCGCCGAGATGGCAGATCTCGACGTCAAGATGAAGCCGACGCGAGGCGTGATGCTGTCGGTCGAATACGACGGTCTCGGACCGGTGTTGAACCGCGCCCGCGATCCCGACGACGGTGACATCATCATCCCACACGAGGGTGAAGTGGTCCTGGGGACGACCAGCGTTGAAGTCGACGACCCCGACGAGTACCCGCGTGAAGACTGGGAGATCGAGCGCACGGTCGAGGAGTGTGCGGCGATGTTGCCGCCGGTCGCCGACGCGCCGACGGTTCGCACGTGGTGGGGCGTGCGACCCCTGTACGCGCCCGACGAGGACGAGCGCGGCGGCCGTGGTATCTCGCGGGGCTTCTTCCGACTCGATCATGCCGACGACGGCGTCGAGAACGCCGTCAGCGTCGTCGGCGGGAAGCTGACCACCTATCGACAGATGGCCGAATCGACGGCCGACCTCGTCTGCGAGCGACTCGGCGTCGATGCCGAGTCCGAGACGGCCGACCGGCGGCTGCCGGGCGCTGACGATCCCGACCGGCTTGACGAGTTCGTCGCGACGTTCGATGCTCAGGGAGAGACCGACGCGGGCGTCGTCGGCCGCAACCAGGAGTGACGCTACGACTCCTGTGCAGCCTGCTCGCGGATCGACTGCCAGCGATCTCGCTTTTCCAGGCGTTCCTGGAGCTTTTCGGCGTATTCTTCTGCGAGCGACTCGGCCTCGCGCTGTCGCTTCCCGCCGCCAGAGCCGCCGCCACCCGGGAGCACGCTCGCGAGTTTGCTCAGCAGCCCGCCGCCACCGCCCCCGCCACCGGCGGCCCCGCCCATGGCTCCACCGCTCTGTTCCATCTGCTTGATCTGCGGCATGACGCTCGATAGTTTGCTCGTATCCGCGATCAGTCGTGCCGCATCCGGATCGGCCGGGTTTTCGACGTCGAACTCGACCGCCGTCATCACCAGCCCCCACTGCTGGCGCGTGAACGACGACGACTGGACGCGATCTTCGAACTGTCGGTCGACGCGCATCCGCTCGGCTGCGAGCATATCTCGCCAGCTATTGTCGCTCATAATAGACTGTTCGTCCCCTGCCCCGATGAACGTTTCCCGACCCGGAAGATCTCACGTGGTCCGATCCGGAAAGGACTTACAAAATCGCCATGAAACGTACCTACGTATGCAAACGATAGGATTCATCGGACTGGGCGCGATGGGGGCGCCGATGGCGTGGAACCTTGACGAGGCCGGCTACGACTTGCTCGTCTACAACCGCAGTGACGGGCCCACGGAGCCGTTCGCCGAGGCCGGCATCGACGTCGCGGACTCGCCCCGGGACGTCGGGCAGCGGTCCGACGTCGTGGTCACGATAGTCACCGACGACGAGGCACTGGCGGCCGTGATGGACGGCGAAACGGGACTGCTCGCCGGTCTCGGTTCGGGAACGACCGTCATCCAGATGAGTACGGTCACGCCCGAAGCCACCGAAGCGGCGGCACAGACCGTCCGCGCACAGAACGCCCGGTTCGTCGACGCGCCGGTCTCGGGCACGGTCGGCCCGGCGGAGGAAGGAACGCTGACGGTCCTCGCTGGCGGTGACGACGCGGTCGTCGACAACGTCGAGGAGATCCTGGCCGCGATGGGCGAGCCGATCGTCCGCTGTGGCGACGCCGGCGACGGCGCTCGCATGAAACTGTTCGTCAATCTCCTGCTGGGAGACATGATGGGCGCGTACGCGGAGGCACTGACGTTCGGAGCCGCACAGGGGCTCGATCTCGACGCCATGCAACAGGTCGTCGAGGCCGGCGCGGTGGACTCGCCGCTATTCGAGATCAAGGGCGATCTGATCGCCGAACGCGACTTCGAGCCGCGGTTCCCGGTCGACCTGCAGTTCAAGGATCTCCGGTACGCCAACGAAGTCGGCAACGAGATCGGCGTGCAGTTGCCCCAGACGGCCGCCGCACGCGAGTCGTTCAGCGCCGCCAGTGCGATGGGTCACGGCGACGAGGACATGACGGCCGTCCTCAAGTACCTCGAATCGATTGCCGGCGTGACCGTCGGACAGTAGCGCAGAGATCTATCCGGAGCGACACGGACGCTCCGGGCCGTGCGATCGTTCAGCTAGGCCGTTTGTTTCTTTCCAGAGCCGTTCGATCGCCTTCGATCGCGGCTGCGATCCACGACTGGTCGTTACCAGTCTGTCGCTCGACGAGTTCGACGAACCGCTCGACGGTCACGGGCTCGTCCCCGGCGTTCATCGTCCGGAACACGTCCACCAGCGTGTGCTCGCCGCCGGTCTCGGCCCGGAGCTCGGCGTCGATAGCCGCCAGTAGCCGGGCGCCGGCGTGATAGTTGCCGCCCGTCCCTTCCCAGGTCGTCCGGTTCGCGAGGACGACGCTCTCATACTTGGGGCGCGCCGAGAGCGAGTCCCGGAGGTCTGCCTCCGACACACCCTCGTACTGCTCGTACATGAACCGACAGCTCAGATAGCGGGCGCTGGCTTCTCGGAACCATTCCATACCATCAGCAGTACGGAAGTCCTGGCGGGCGTGGACGTACTCGTGAATCCAGACGCTGTGCGCGTCGCCGTCCCAGAACGCCTCGATAGTGACGTACCCGCGATCGTCGTGGTACATGAGACCCTCGTTCGGCAGTGCGTCGGGAACGGACACGAGAACGACGCGCTCGTCGCTTTCGGGGGACAACGAATACGGCCCGGCGAACGCCTCGACGAACCCGGCTTTGCGGGCTGGATCGACGTCCCGTCCCGCCGGCACGACGACTGTCAGCGTCGACCCGTCGATCGGGACTGTCGCCGTCTCGACCGCGCCGACCAGCGCCCACTCGCCGAAGCCGACCACGCCGTGGCCCGGTTCGCCGTCGACGGCCCGCAACGCCGAGGGCAGCGACGAACGATTGACGATCGCCCAGTCGTGTCCGGCGTTCGAGAGCGCGGGATCGACGCCGGGCACGGCGAACTGGTCGGACGCGCCGGTTGCGTCGACGTACGTGACCGTGACAGTGCCGTTGCCCGAGACCGACTCGACGGACGGTCCAGGGTCGTCGACGTCGGGACCGAGCGCTCCCAGCGTGACAGCCCCGCCAGTGAGCAATACTGCGAGCACGACGACGGCGAGCACGGCAGGCGTTCGGAATCCCGGCAACTGGTCGAGCATATCCGTCTCTCTTTCGGCTTCGTGCCCCAAGACAATAACTCTCGGCGGCATAGGGACCCGGGGCCACTTCCGAACGACGCGCTCGAGTCCGTCAGCGGTTCTCGCGCTGTTCGACCTTGTTCAGGTCTATTTCGTCGCTGTCGGAAACAGACTGACGTGGAGGATTTCGCTCATGTACGGATCGACTGCACCGTACAGCCAGTATTCTTGACCATGCAGGCGGATCATCTTCTCGTCAACCGCAAGTTGATCCGCAGTGACTGTCGAAACCGGCTGTAGATCGGCCTTGTGAACCCACTTATGGATCGCCACGTGACTCCGCTGGACTCCCAACTCATCGAGAAACTGACTGGCACCCCGCGATGACATACCCGCCAAATGATATCGGATGCCCACTTGAATCGCCCACTTGGGAGTCCGCCAGCGCTCCACAAACGACATATCTATCCACGTGATAGCATCGCTGAGGCGTTCGGTATCGAGCATGGACACGCAGAGATCGAACGCCTCATTCTCTAACTTAACGCGACTATAGGCTTCGCACTAGTATTTTTAAGTATGCATGTAGTACTGTGTACTACGATGGCGACGAAAACGATTTCACTCGACGAGGAAGCCTACGAGCGGCTGAAAGCCCGAAAAATGGAGGGAGAAAGCTTCAGTGAAACCGTCAAGCGCCTTGCAGGAGAACGGTCGTGGAACGAGGTCACAGGAATTCTTTCCGAGGACGAGGCGGCAGACCTCGAGGCCGCTATCGAGGAAGGACGAACGAAGTCCAGAGAACGGAGTGATCGTCTCACAGCAGCGTTAAACGAAGCCGTAGACGACGAGACGTCGGAATGATTCAGGACACATCGTTCATTATCGACTTACTTCGGGGCGACGAAGACGCAAAACGACTTCTCAATATCGTCGAAAAAGAAGCGCGACCACAGAAACTGTCCTCCGTGACGGTTTTGGAACTCTACGAGGGCGTCGCTCGGTCTCAAACGCCGGAGACGAAGCGAGAGCGAATTCTTGAGATACTGGAAACGAAGCACGTCGTGAGTGCCGACCACACCGTGATGCGAAAAGCCGGAAAACTCTCCGGTAAGCTAATCAATGGCGGCGAACGGATTGAGCGAGAAGATTGTATTATCGCTGCGACTGCGCTTCTCAACGACGAACCAGTTGTCACGAGAAACACCAAGCACTTCGGACGTATCGACGGCCTCGAAGTACGGACGTACTAGGGCGATGACTGCGTGAGGTGTTTACCTGTTTTCACGCTGCTCGACCTTGTTCAACTCAATCAGCAGCCGGAAAACGGCTTTCACCAGGTTCGCGTCCACGTCAAACTGTTCGGCGTTCTCGCCGGCGCGATCCATCACCGCCTGCTCCTGTTGCTCGTCGGTCGTCGGCAGCCCCTGCTCGTCTTTGACCTGTGCGATCGTGTCCGCGACGTAGGTGCGCTGGGCGATCTTCTCGACGATCTCGCGGTCGATCGTCTCGATCTCCTCGCGCAACTCCGCGAGGCTCATCTCGTCCGGGTCCCTGCTGTCTGTGTCGTCGTTAGCCATGTTGATCCGTCCCGTTGGTCCCACATCTCTCGTACGTCCTCTAATGCCTCCCGGTCGCCGACCGCGACGACGCTTGGGCCGGTCCCGGACAACGAGACCCCCTCGACCAGCGGCATGGCCTCGACCATCGGGTCCGCCGAAAAATCCAGCGCCGCGGAGAAGGCGAGCCCGTTGACCGTCATCGCCCGGCCGTAGGCACCCTCGCGAGCGAGATCGAACGCCAGGTCGGCCATCGGAGCGATCTGCTTGCACCGCTCGACGTCCGCGTCGGCGCTGAACGACCGCTCGTCGGGCGTCCAGACGAGCACGTCCCAGTCTACTGTCTCGCGAGCGAGCAGTTCGTCGGTCGTGTTGTCGGTGACAGTGACGCCGCCGAGCATCGACGCCGACGCGTCGTCGAACGCACCAGTGACGGTGACGCCGACGTCTCGCGCGGCCATCACGCCCAGTCGGGCGGCGTCCTCACGCGTCATTTTCCCTGTCGCGTCGAGCGCGTCCAGTGTGGCCATGACGGCCGCGTTGGCCGCTGCCGAGGAAGATTTCAGCCCGGAGGCCATCGGCACGTCGCTCTCGGTCTCGACGTGTGCGCCCGAGACCCCCGGCTCGCCGTGTGCGTCGAGGACGTACTCGACGCAGGTTTCGATCAATCGCGTGTCGGCATCGGGGTCCTCGGCGACCTCGCCGGTGATCCCCTCGGCGTCTTCGAACAGTTCCACTGTCGCGGTCGTGTAGGCGTCGATGGCGAACGCCGAGCCCTTGCCGGTGGCGAGCGCGTTCAGCACCGTCCCGGCGGCCGGTGCCCGTGCCTGTCCCTGCATGGTCGTGGGTGGGGTCGAACCGGATATATGGGTGGTGGTTCGCCGCCGGACTCGCGAGCGCGGCCCTTTTGACCGACGGAATCGAACCGGACGTATGAACCGCGCCAGCGAGGTCTCTCCATCGACGCTCCCGGTCGAACTCACCGAGGGCGGCATCGGGATCGAATATCTGGACGGACGCCAGGTGTTCTATCACGGCGTACCCTCGAAGACGGCCGAGAGCCACCGCACGACGCCACAGATGGACGTCCACGTTCTCGTCACTGATCAGGACGGAACCGAAGGAATACTCGTCTATCTGAACGATCGCAAGACCGACGGCGAGATCCTCGAAGACAGCGGCGTCGGTCGTGTCCTGCTTGCCGACGGCGAGTCGACGAGCGTGTTCCCTGGTGTGACTGTCTCCCGGGATGGGTTCGCCTTTGAGATCGACGTCGACATCGATACCGTCGACGGGCGGGTGTTCGTCTTCGAGGAATCGGAAATGGCCGAGCGGCGCTACGAGATCGTCCCCGCAGAAAAACAGCAATAGACAGACAGTCATACTCGGTTGCTCGACTGAATGGGAGCGGACAATGGAACGGTACGGTAGCGTATCGCGCCAGTGGCAGTCCCGGAAATAGCATTGGAGACCGGCTGCTACCGCTTCAGACGTGGCAAGGTCACTCGGAGCGTCGTTTCAGGGGTTGGGTCACCCACCAGCTGGATGTCACCGCCGATCTCAATGAGCGTGAGGCAAATCTTCCCAATATCGAGACCCAGGCCGTGGCTCAGCTTCGTCTCCGTCCCGTTGCTGAGCAGTTCTCGGTGCCTGTTCGAGAGCAGCGGTGTATCACCCTGGATCGTCAGCTCTAGGTCCGTGGCCCGAAGTCGGAGCGTTACGTCGATGGCCGGCTGCGCCATGTACGCGGTGATGTGTGTGAGTAACTGCTCTACTGCGGAGTGGGCGGGCTTCGGGATCGAGATCGTCTCACTTGTCGCCGGCATATTGATCGACGCATCCGCAGCGTCTGCGAGGAGCGACTCGACTGTGGTGCGAAGCGCCCGGAGTTCAAGCGGGTCGGTCTCGACCGCTGGCTCGTCACTGAGAAGACGTGACTGAGCGACTTGGGTGCTCAATTCCGCAAGATCGTCGGTTGCAGTCACGATCTGCTCGGCCGCTTTCCGTCTGGTTTCTGGTTCGAGATCGGCTTCGTTCACGAGTGCCGATGCGTGTCCCTGAATGACTGTCAGCTTGTTCCGCAGATCGTGCCGAAAGACACGGTAAAGAACCTCGAGTCCCTGGCGATACCGTTTCCGGTCTGTGATATCGACGGCAGCACTGACGATCCCCGTGATTCCGCTGTCGTCGCACAGGGGCCGCGCGTATAGTTTCACATGCAGACTGGAGCCGTCTTTCGTATGCTGGATGGTCTCATACCCATCCAGAATGTCGCCGTCGAGAATCCGATCAAGCAGGTCGGCGAGGTGTGACGTGTCAGCGAATAGTGGATACGGTTCGCCAACGACTTCTGCGGAGTTGTAGCCGAACGTCTCCTCAGCAGCCCGATTCCACGACTGGACGTGTCCCTCCGTGTCTAAGACGGTTATCGGCACCGGGGCGGTGTCCAGTAGGGTTTCGAGCCGCGCCATCGTCTCCTGTAACTGTTGGTGGCGCTCGATGCGGGAGCTGACGTCACGGAAGACGCCGAGGACAAACGTCTGGTTCTGGTGCTGGATGCGTCGGAAGGTGACCTCGACCGGGACGCGTTCGCCTGTCCGAGTCTCGATGGAGAGTGGGCTCTCGTCTCGAGGGCGTTCGATCTGTTCGCTGTCCAATGAGCGTCTAAAGGCCATTTCGTAGGCCGATCGCTCTTCATCGGGGTAGAGGACGCGTCGATCGAGACTGACGAGTGTAGCCGGCTGACATTCGAACAAATCCCCGGCTGTATCGTTGACCGCGACGATCTCGTCCGTAGTGGTGTCGACGACAATAACTGCGTCCGGGATACTTTCGAGAACGGTCGTCAGTGAGAGTTCCGGAACCGAATGCAACCCGTCACTGGACCGCTTCTGCTCGGGCATAGTGTTTACTTTCCTCCCTACGCGGTGAACTCGTGGGGATCTAGCCAGAGAGTGAAGCCGTCATCGTCTTTGATCAGTCCTCGCAGTAGGTCCGAATCCCCAACACTCTCGGCATCCAGTACCTCGTCCGAAACTTCTGTCACTTCGTCTACATCCGAGACGAGCCAGCCGGTTTCCGTTTCTGTCTCGAGTGTCTCTGAGTCGAGGACGATAATACGGGATTGCGTCTGGCCGCCGTCTGTGAGCAGTGCCTCGGCATCGACGTTCAGGAGGTCTGCAGGGTTGATAATCGTCGTCGTTTCTCCCCTGAGGTCAGTAATCCCTTCGACGTGCGGAGCAGTCTCCGGGAGCGATCGGATCTGCTCTCCATCGACGATTTCCGCCACGCAGTCGATCGGGACACAGTAATCCTCGTCCCCGAGCGTGAACGTAAGGACCTGCGTCTTGTTGGCCTCACTCATCGTCAGTCACCTGCCGCAACTTCAGTCTCCCACTCGTCGCTGAATGTCTCGACGAGTTCGGCGATTTCGGTCACTTTGGCGGTCTGTTCCTGGTTGGCGGCGGCGAGTTCGTCGATTTCGTCGGCCATCATGCGGGCGCGGTCGTTCGCGTCGTCGGTCATCGCCGCGATCTCTTCGGTACTGGACGCCTGTTCGTCGGTCGCGTCGGCGACTTCTTCGATCCCGTCGTTGATTTCTCCAACGGCTTCACTGATCTCGTTTAGACTGTCGAGAGCAGTATTGACCTTGCCGAGACCGTCGTCGATTCGCTCGTTCGCGCGGTCGATGCTGTCGACTGTTTCGCTGGTGTTCGATTTGATCTGATTGGCCATCTCCTCGATGTCGACAGCCTGGTCCTGGGTTTCTTCGGCTAGCGCTTTGATCTCATCGGCGACGACCGCGAATCCATCGCCGCCGTTTTCGGCGCGTGCGGCCTCAATATTCGCGTTGAGTGCCAACAAGTTCGTCTGATCCGCGATGTCCTGGATCACGGTCACGATGTCGTCTATTTCGTCGACACGGTCCCGAAGCGTCGAAATGTCTTCGGAAACCTCCCCCGCGGCCTCATCAACGGCATCCATCGCGTCGATGGCGTCATTGGCTGCCCGCTGGCTTTCCTCGGAGAGCTCACGAGCTTTCCGGCTCTCGGTACGGACTTGATCCGCACTCGAGGCGATCTCTTCGATCGTGGCACTGAGATTCGACGCCTCGTCGGCAACCGTCGCCATGTTCTCGGCCTGCTCGGCGGCGACGCCGTTGATTTCGTCGGTACTATCCGCGATCTGCCCGGCTGCAGAGGCGAGTTCCTGGGTCGAAGCCTGGAGGTCCTCGAGCCGGCTCCGCTCGATGACGACAGTTTCAGAATCGGCCTGTGCTGGCTGACTCGACTGCTGGGCTTCCGATGACATGCGATTCCAACACGCAAATACGGTCGTATAAAATCATCTCCCAGATTGGCGCGGATGAATATCGAGTGAGAATTACAAACACGAATTTTAATACATGACTCAGCTTTGCACGTTGAAGTAGGAGCGTGACGTAGGCGGTAGCAAGGACAGATGATGCCGATTACGGACTTTCTGTCGTGCACGCGCGTGTTCGACA